>CANDMV010000017.1 GCA_947385875.1 uncultured Eubacterium sp.
ATGCTCCAGTCTGCCTTTATTATTTGCATGATATTAAAATATATGATAACTTTAAATAAACCAAACCTTTTGTGCAAAGCACTATTTATAAAATACGTTTTCAAGATACAAAACTTTTTAATTTTAGAAATTTTATATTTTTAAAAATGTTTTTTAGATACAATACTCATTAAATTTTATATTTGCTTAGAAAGGATGCGATCAATATGCCATTACTACTGCCTTATATCATCATTCTCCTGTCTGTGCTGGCGCTGCTTCGAAACCGCACAAACCGCACTTCAAAGAAAAATCAGGACAGCTTCTGGGAAAAAGAACAGCGTGCAAACCATACCAGAAAACAAGATATCAGTGGTCTTGATTATATTCAAATACCACTTGATACATTTCCAATCGGCCGGTTCACAGATGAAAAACTTACCTCTCTTGAGCAGACACTGACTAGTTTAAGTAATCGAAAAATTCTGAATCTGTCCGGTATCTCGAATACAGACTTAAAGCTACAGTATGGCGCTGCAAATCTGCCCGTCTTATCAGAATGTGACGCAAACTTTACCCTGCTTGCCAGAACAATCACCGCTTACGGAGAACGTCTTGCAGAACTGGGCCACTGGAAGGAAGCCATTCTTATACTGGAATTCGGCATTCAATGCAAGACAGATCTAAGTAAAAATTATACACTGCTCGGCACTCTATACCGCGATCACGATGATTCAGCTAAAATCCAACAGCTGGTTGAAATTGTACAAAATATGGATTTATTATTAAAAGATTCTATCTTACAACAGCTTTTACAATAAACCTACATGCGCATCTCACTCACCAGCCCACCTTAGTTCTGACACGAAATAACCACTTTTTACAATAAAGTGTGCGCATCTTACGCACCGCCATGTACAGAAGCAGCTCGTACATCATCCATTATTATGTATGTATCTTTGCTTCACTTCGGTATCCTTCCGTATTGTACTATGATCTTATCAATCTGTCTGGAAGCCTCATTTTTAGTTAATGTATCCCAAGACAGATTCAGCGTTATATTATGATAATCCGCCAGCTCCTGCAAGTGATTTTTCTGCCTGTTAGTTGCTGGCGATTGTTTTTTTACTTTATAGATTAACGGCACTGGTACAAATATTTCCGGGCATTGGGATTCATACTTTGATTCCAAAATCTCATACAGTTCCTGAGCTGCTTTTGCATCATCTAATGCCCGATGACTGTGCTCTCTTAATATGCCAAACCGATCACATAATCGCTGAAGCGTTTTTTTTACTTCTGGGGGAAGCAGCTTTCTTGCTATTTTCAGTGTATCCATTCCGCAGCGTTCAAATACCAGATCCCTGTTTCTTGCTGCCTGCTTTAAAAAACCAAAATCAAATATGATATTGTGTCCAAGCAGCACATAATCTTTACAAAACTCCATAATCTCCGGAAATACTTCATCCATCTCGCGTCCGGCTGACGCCATCTCATTTGTAATCCCAGTCAGCTTAATGACCTCTTTAGACAGCTCCATATGCGGATGTATCATTGCCTGGTACTCTGCTTCTATTTTCTTATTCGTTACGCGCACAGCACCAATTTCTAATATGCTGTCTCTCTTCGCGTTCAGCCCTGTCATTTCCAGATCAATCGCTACATAATTCTCCAAAATCAAATTTTTTTATCCCCTGCCTTACATAAATCCTGCAGAAAGCATTCACTGCATTTGGGACTCCGCGCAAAGCAAATCGTACGCCCAAACGAAATGATCTGCATGTTATATAAAATCCAATGGTCTTTCGGCAGCACCTTCATTAAATCCTGCTCAATTTTGACCGGATCCGACTCCTCCGTAAAGCCCAGCCGATTCGAAATCCTCTTTACATGGGTGTCCACGACAATACTCGGCTCATGATAGACATTCCCCCGAATCACATTCGCTGTCTTTCGCCCCACCCCCGCCAGACTGGTCAGATCTTCAATAGAAGAAGGTACTTCTCCTCCAAATTTTGTAACCAGGTCACGGCAGCAGGATATAATATTTTTTGCTTTGCTATGATAAAATCCGATCGAATGAATGTCCTGCTCCAGCTCCTCTAAATTCGCATCCGCAAATTTTTCCAATGTATCATATTTTAAAAACAAATCAGCAGTAACAATATTTACTCTGGCATCTGTACATTGAGCACTTAAAATCACGGCAATCAAAAGCTGCCATGCACTATTATGATTTAAATAACAGATTGGTTCTGTACCGTACATTTGATCCAGACGCTCTAATATTTGTGCTGTGCGTTTTTTCATCTGTATGCCTCCTGAAAAATAGGATTTTTGAAGTCATAACCGCCTGAAAGAATCCTATATAACTCTTAACCCTTTTGTTCAGCTCGGTCTCACTCCAATATTTCATCCTATAGTAGATAATAGGGAGTTTTTTCTCATTTGTCAATTAAGATCATAATCAAAAAATACGTAACATATGGCAATTTTTTGTATGTAATTCACGAAAAAATTTAAATTATTTATTACCTTTACGCCCTTTAACAGCAAAATACACGTGACCTAATACAGTTTCAACAGCAATCATTCAAATATCAAATTCACTTTGGGATCATACGGATCATATATGCGTAACAACACCAAAAATATAGAATATAAATATACAGATTATTTAAAACATTACATAATCGGTTTCATCTATAAACGCAATGGACAAGCCCAAGAAAGCCAGATTTATGATTATTCTGATAGAACTAAAATACAATTCCCTTTTTATGATGTAAAATATTTTATACAAGAAAAATATAAAATAGCCGGTGACAAACCTGGATCTGGCAATACTGAAAACATTGGATCATTTCCGACTAAAAAATTTTCAGATTTAAAACAAGGAATAGGACCATTCAGCGAACTCGGTGCAGATGTATTTGATCTTTATTGGAAATATTATCCTAAATTCCGAAGTTCTCAAAAAACTTACACTTCTCTAGGCGAATTTATCGAATGGTTTCCCACACAGCCTCAGACAGATCTAAAATTATTGCATCCTTATAATTACGATAGCGCATTAAAAAGAATTCTAGCCTATGCACAGAAAAATCATATACATAATTGAAATTATAAAATATATAGACGCAAAAACTCGATAGCTGATAAGCATTTTTGCATACTTATCAGCTTTAATAGTTAATTATCATAGCGCTACTAAATCAAGCGTCAGCTGTTCTCCCATATACATCGGTCTTATCGGCACTGTTTTCGGATCATAATTCATTAAAAGCGCTTCCATCATTGAATTTCGATTGGTTTCCTTCGCCCCCACATAATAAAAGTGCTCTTTATTTATTTTATGGCATCCTTTCCAGATAGAATCTATATACTCATTTTTTCTATATTTATTTTCATCCCATGTAGAAAGCATAAATCTGGCATGAGAAGCAAACAATGCATCTCTTAGAGCAGTTTCATGTTCTTCATCCCAGCTATCAAAATAATCAACATGCCTTCCAATATAAGGCGGATCACAATATATAAAATCCCCCTCTCCCGCCTTGGAAATAGTCTCTTCAAAAGAACAGCAGACAAATTTCCAATCATTATCACAAAATATATTTTCCAAATGTTTCACCTGATTCACAATCTTTGTAACATAAGCCTTAGCAAATCTCTGTGGTTTATGCCCATAAGGAACATTGAATTGATATGATTTATTAAATCGAATCATGCCATTAAAACAGCTTCGATTTAAAAAGAGAAAATCTAATGGATCATGCTTTTCATTAAAACGCTCTCTGATAAAATAATAATGCTCATCATCTTTCTCAGCAAGACAGGCACCCTCTTGTTCTAAAAATTCCCGAACAATTTTTGATGTTATTTTTTTAGATTGAATCGCATTATAAAGCTCAATCGTATACGGATTCTTATCAGAAAATACAGCCCTTTGCGGAGCCAGGTTCAGTCCTACAACACCCGATCCCATAAACGGTTCATACCATGTAGAATCTTCTTCCAAATATACATTTTCAGAAATAAGATTAACTATTTTTGTTTTAATACCCTGAATTTTTATAGGTGGTACATACACTTTCCGTATCATTATAATGTTCCTTTCTAATATCCTAAAAATACACCCGAATACCAGACGGTATCTAAAGACCAGCTCTATGTCTACAGGATTTTCCTTATTTCCAGTATTTTTCAACCTCTTCTTCTGACTTTTGTAAAGAAAGGCTGAATTTCTCGGCTATACGCTGAACAGTATCCTGCAATGAACAGTGAAACTCCTTATAGGTTTCAACAGAGCCTTTGATCTCACCCTCTCTTTTGCTGTCCATTTTCATTTCTTCAAGTGCCATGCACACATCAACCGCCTCCTGTTCTTTCTGGTATTGCGATTTTGAATTAGTCACCGCATTGATCACATCTGCTGCCTGACGTTCCAGACTGCGGAAATTCTTATATTTCTGCGTCACTTCCTGCAGTTTTTCCTTGTCTTTGGAATACTTGATGTATAATAAGACTTCTTTTAAGCTCGACTGAAATTCGCCTATTTCATACTCCGTCATATTTCCCGGTGCAATCAAATTCACTCTGTAATCCGGCACATGCTGCATAACCGCATCTTCCAGACCAGAATACATCTCCCGCAGTGTCAGCGGCCCGTCCCATTCTTCCGCTGAATAAAAGACAGTCAGCGTCATTACCGGGAGCAGCCGGTCTGTCTTATAAAACCTACTCAGGTATTCATCCTGCGAAAAACCGCGGCTTTCCATACCGGTATCCTTTTTTCTTAACTATTATAGCATCTTCTTTCCTGTGCTGCATCATTTTTTTTGAACTGGATGCCAGAGCGTGTCAGAAAAATCGTTACTATAAACGGCCCCATGCCGTAAATAGAAACAAAAAATCAGATTCCGTCATCTGCAAAATATCGTATATTCCCAAAACCGCAGCGTTTACGTAATCTTCCAGAAGCCGATTACAAACATGATCAAAGACAAGACCGCATCATGCGTCACACAATGCGGTCTTATCTGTAATCCTTATTAACAGAAACATCTCTGTTCTTTTATCCAATTCTTTTTTATCTTAACACGCAAACATCTCTATCCGCTGCACACACTTACTCGCCTTTTCACATAAGGCATACACCTTACTCCGCTTCCTCTGTCTTTATTGCATCCGTCCTAAAAATAAACTTCGTAGAAGCCGAAACTCCCTCAGCTGCACCGCAGAGCGTCCCATAATCTTCCCCTGCCTTCGCAACTGCCTTCATTCTCTCAACCAGATCTTTCACATCTCCATGATAAGCATCCACCATTTTTGACACTGCTTTTTCATCAAATTCAACCAGCCCATCACTCAGCTCATGTGCGCCGTCATCTAGCTTTACCACACCATCACGAATCTGCACCGTACCATCTGCCAGCTTTGATACTCCATCCTTCAGCGCTGCATTATTCCCCGTCAGTTCATTCGCGCCGCCCAGCAGCTGGCTGATACCGCTCTTTAATGCAGGCACGCTGTCCGCCAGCTGCTGTGTCCCTGCACTGAGTGCCTGCACGCCGGACACAAGACTATAGCCGCTCTGTGCGTCTTTTGCTTCAATCGCAGATGCAATCTGCTTTTTTGCAGACTCCGCACCGGATACTGCGGCCGCTGCGCCTGCCTGCTTCGCAGCAGACTCACAAGCATTTACAACCGCCTCCCCGACAGAAGGCGCTCCCTGGCTTGCAATACCGCTGGTAATACCGTCTGCCAGTGAAGATGCCAGCCCGCCGTTTAACACTGCGTTCGCAAAATATGCTGCATATGTCGTCTCTGTCCCCGGTACATTTGACTGGCACACTTCAGCAGGATAATTCTGACCCGAAGCATCCGTAAATCCATTTGCCGCATAATACTGAGCCAGCGCTGCAATCACACCCTCTGATGTCAGCCCCTGAGCCTGCATTCCAGACTGTATTCCTGCCTGAACGCTCTGTACCGTAGACTCTCCGTTAATCGTATTGTTAAAGTTCTGAACCGCAGCATCATAAATCTGATGATAAGAATCCGAACCCTGTGCAAACTGCGCTTCAATCGTCTGATTCACTTCTTTTACAGCAGCAGCCTTTTCTTTATCCGTCATCTGTGTATTTAATGTCTGATCCAGCTTCTGTATCCCTTCATGAATCGTCTTCGCACTAGAATTAAGTGCATTGACTCCAGATTCCAAAGATCCAGAACTGTCGCTTAAAGTCTGAATACCGTCTGCCAGTTTTGACGCGCCCTCTGTATATGCATTGACTCCATCTTTTAATGAATTCACTCCGCCTGAAAAATCTCCCATATTTTCATGCAAGGTATCCAGTCCATCCGAAAGCCTGCTGCCCCCATCTTTTAACTGGTCCATCGCATCCGTCAGATCATCCACTGTGTCATCCAATTCACTTAAATCCAGATTCTTGGACAGTTCATCGTCAGACATAAGGCCGGCTGCTGCAGCCGTTGCTGTCATTTCCAGTGAAAAATCCTCCACATCCGCCGTTATTTCCACATATTCCGGAAATTCAAAATCTTCGTCAAAATCTTCATCACTTACTCCAAGACTTTCCTTCAATCCCGGCATCGCAAATCCTACCGCTGCAATTTTATCACCTGTCGATAACACTCTGCCATTATTAACTCTGACATTACGGAAGCTGTCGTCCAAAACCACACCGGATACTACTGTAAACGGCACATAAATCTCTTCCTGTTTTCCATTAATATCAGCCATAGCTTTCTCATGATTTGTATAATCAAACCTGATCGTTACCCTGCCACTCTTTCCCGCCAGCTCTTCCGGCGAGATTTCATTTCCATCCAGATAATAAGTCAGCTGCTGTGAAATCGGCATTTCTTTTGTGGTAGTTCCCCGATAATAAATATCTTCACCATCTGCCTGCCATGTAATCTTCTCTCCATCCTGCGTAAAAGTCTCATCACCCTTTACATTTTCTATTTCAGACAGCGTCGTCATATCTTCAATTCTTGCACTGGCAGACCCATTTTTCAGCCAGCTGCTTACAATCGTATTCGTTACATTGCCATTCGCATCAGAAATCAGATATACCGTCTCTTCTTTCCCATCCATGCTTTCCTCGGCATCCGAATTATTTCCGAGCATAGAAATCAGTTTTCCTGCAATACTTTTGTCGTCATCAGACTCTGTTTCAATTTCTGCTTTCTTCGATTTTTTTCCTTTTTTTGCAGCTGCATTGAGCTGCTTAGCTGCATTTGTATCTACTTCCGTCATCTGTTCTGCCTGAAGCTGATATGCGCCAATACTTCCACCTGCCAGAACAATGCACAAGACACCTGCCATCATACGCATAGAAAATCTATTTTTAAATCTTTCTTTTAATTCCTGAAACTTCATAAAATCTTCCTCCTACATCATCCGTCCGCCGAACTGCGGATCCTCGCAATTCACTCTTTGATTTATACCTGCAGACATAAAACCCTGCCAATTCACAACTTATAAGCGTTACAATTTCAGTTTATGAAATCGCAGATTTTGCCTTTACCTTATTTTCTTTATTTCTAAATCCGGCACTCGTACTGCAGATCAGCTTATCAAACACCATAAACATTGCCGGAAGTATAAATGCTACAACTAAAAGACTAATAATCGCACCTCTTGCAAGCAGCACGCACAGTGAACTAATCATATCAATACTGGAATACAATCCTACTCCAAATGTTGCCGCAAAAAAGCTTAACGCACTTACAAATACCGACTGCAGCGAACTATTCAGCGCAGAGGAAATCGCTTCCTGCTTATCTGCTCCCTGATATCTAGCTTTTTTATATTTATTTGTCATTAAGATCGCATAGTCTACGGTTGCCCCCAGCTGTATCGTACCAATTACAATCGAGGCGATAAATGGCAGTACAGTTCCTGTATATGATGGAATCCCCATATTAATAAATATCGCAAACTCAATCACAGATACCAAAATCACCGGAAGCGAAACAGATTTTAAAACTACCGCAATAATGATAAAAATCAACACAATTGATACCGCGCTCACCGTCTTAAAATCAGTATCCGTAATCGTAATCAAATCCTGTGTACATGGCGCTTCTCCAATCAGCATTGCCGATGAATCATACTGCTTAATAATCTCTTTAATAGAATCGCACTGTGCATTCACCTCATCAGACGCAGTCTTATATTCTGATATAATAAACATCATCTGATACTTTCCATTATCCAGAATTTCTTTATAAGAATCCGGTATAAATTCTTTCGGTATCGCCGGCCCTAAAACAGAATCCAGTCCCAATACCGTTTTCACGCCTTTGACCGCTTTTAATTCTTTCAGCATTGCACGTGATTTTTTAGCATCCAGACCACTGTCTGCTATAATCACATGCGTAGCGCCCATGCTGAAATCTTCCTCCAGCTCATCATTCGCCATAACGCTTTCCAGATGATCCGGGAGTGTACCCACTAAATCGTAATATACCTGATTATGTGTATACCCATATAATGCAGGCCCTAAGATCAATAAAAACAGAACTATAAATATCACATATTTTTTTGTTACAAAATAGCCAATCCTGCCCAGATCTGGAATAATCGCCCGATGCCTCGTCTTTTCAATCGCACGGTCAAAAGTAAGTATCATCGAAGGAAGTATCGTTACACATCCGATTACGCCAAATACAACTCCCTTCGCCATAACAATACCCAGATCCAGCCCCAACGTAAACGTCATAAAGCACATAGCTAAAAATCCGGCCACTGTAGTAATAGAACTGCCAACAACAGAAGCTATCGTATTCGAGATTGCATGTGCCATAGCCCGTTTTTTATCACCTGGAAACCTTCCTTGGTTCTCCTGATAGCTGTGCCACAGGAATATGGAATAATCCATTGTAACTGCAAGCTGCAGCACCGCTGCCAGAGCCTGTGTGATGAAGGAAATCTCTCCTGCTACAAAATTGGTACCCAGATTATAGATAATTGCCATTCCAATGCTCAGCAGGAAAAACAAAGGAATCAAAAACGAATCCATCGTCAGTGACAATACAATCGCTGACAATCCCGCAGCAATCACCACGTACATAATTGCTTCACTATTACATATTTTCTTAATATCCGTCACTACTGCCGACATACCGCTTAACAGACACTGCTGGTCAGTCAGGCCGCGGATTTCTTCCACCGCATCCAATGTCTCATCCGCTGACATGGATGTATCCATCATAATTATCATTAATGCAGCATTTTTATCTTTATTTTCAAATTTTTCTTCAATCCCGCTCGGCAGTAACTCCATCGGTATGGAAAGATCCAACAGCGAATCATACCAGAGGACGGATTTGACATGGTTTATTTCTTCTATCTCTTTCTTTAATGCTGCCACACCTTTATCGTCCATTCCTTCTACTACAGCTACTGAAAACGCCCCTGTTCCAAATTCTTCCAGTAAGATCTCCTGTCCCTTCATCGTCTCAATATCTTTTGGCAGGTAAGATAAAATATCATAATTAATACGGGTATTCACGTAACCAATTATGGACGGAACCAACAGTACAAGACTGAGGATCAGAATCGGTATCCTAAACTTTACTACTCCCTTTCCAAACTTAATCATGTCTTACACATCTCTTTCTTTTCATATTTGATCTGGATGCTCAGACAAAACAGCGCGCTTTTTATCGTCATGCCCGATTTCCAAATCATCCAATTTGCCACCACAGCAACCGTTCAGACCGGCTGAATGGCTGCTCTCCTGCACCTGTGCAAAAATAGTATATAAAAAAAGATTGAATATGAAAATATTCAATCTTTTTTATGTGTAAAACATTGTTTACATTTATTCATTTATGTAAAGCAAATAATACAAAACGTTAAAATTGTATACTCCTTATAGATCTTTCCGCTCATCTTCCAAAGAATGGCTCTAAAAAACAATTATCTCTACAGCCGCTGTTTTCTTACAAATCTTTCAGCGCATCTTCCAGGGAATGGCTCATCATATACTTATATAATTCCGCCAGGTCTTCCGCCGAAATCGTCATCCCGCTCTGTATCCACTGAATCACAATAAATATCATAGACTGCCCATAATACTGTGCCAGACGTTCCGGCGTCAGCCATTCATACTTCGGCTGTCTGCGCTCGCTGTGCTCCGCACAGACTTCCACAAACAAGCTCTGTATACAACGCTGGGCAATACTATAAAAAGAATTCTGCCCCTCCAGCCTGCTGACTTTCATGTAAAATTCCTTTTCTTTCTCAATATTGATAAACAGAAAAGTCATCGCCTGAGTCATCAGGCCGCTGCGGATAAACGGCTTTACCGGCTCAATCAGATCACGGTTTATCACCCACTCAAGCAGCTCGTATTTATCCTGAAAATGGTTATAAAATGTCGGCCGGATGACTCCCGCGCCATCCGTAATTTCCTTAATCGTAATCTTTTCAATCGGGCTGCTGCATGCCAGCTCCTTAAAGCTATCCGCAAGCAGCTGGTCAATCTCCCTTTTTCCCTGATTGGCCATGAATTATTTTTCCTCCAGCTTATTTTTCCACAAATCTTCAGGAACCGGCATCATTTCATCCGTCCCCTCCCTCCAGCAAATCAACTGCCTCGTCTGTTCTATACGACACACCCATGTATTATCATAAATACCGCTGGCCTCTAAATCCTGCTCGCCAAGCAGCCAGACCTTCTGTCCTTTGATCGTCAATGCATAGACTTTTGCAAATACTATTTTTCCTTCATTATTATGCTCCGGCTCGTCAACACGCGTAATAAACGCCTGTGGAACAAGCTTCTGCCCTCTTACCTTAAATCCATTTTCCAAACGATACTGCACACTCAGCAGGTCTAATGTTCCATCATCTAAATATGCTGCCATATGATCCCTCCTGTTTTAAATGTACGGTTCAGCCCCTCCAACAGCTTTCTGCCGCTTTACTTCTTCAAAGATCTCCATCTACGCTCTCTGTTTTTTCATCAAACTCCACTGTTACAAAAAATCCCTTTGAAGTTTCCTTTATCTCCACAACGGTTCCTTCTGTCGATTTTAACCGTTCCCGAAATGTATAATTTGCAGACATCGCAAATGCATTTCCAAGCGTATAATAATAAGAATTCGGAAGCTTGCCCTCTGTGACTGGAAGTACATCGCCCTCTTTTAACAGTCCCGTACGTTCCATTTTAAACTCCATCTGTCTCATAACAAAGCCCCCATTTTTTAGACAGCTGGCCAGACCCTCTATAAATCTGTCTCATGTGCCTCAACATCAATCGGTTCCAATTTATCAGCTGCATATTTAATTGCCATAGCCGTATGATATATAATAAGCATATTCGAAATACCATCATAAACAAGTGCAATCCCAAGCACTCGCACAGCCACAGAAATCACACCAAACGAATCGCAGATACAGATCACCCCAAAAGCGCAGTTCAAGAGTGCAAGAAAAAAAAGGATCATCCACCGCTCACTGCCGCACTTTTTAGCTTCAGACGCCATCTGAAAATCTTTGAGACTGTGCACCAATAAAATCACCCCTATTACAATCGGCACCAGAGCAACAATAGATTCCGGCGTAATAATAATCCACACACCCAGAAGCAAAAACAACAGTCCGCCTGTTACGGTTAATATACTACGGCCTTCCATCACATAACCGAATATATATACAGCCCCCATCACCACAAGGATTGCTCCAAGTATGCGGCAGATCAGCCCTGTCACCTCCATCGGCCAGGCAATCAGCACAACTCCCAGCGCAATGGTCAGCACTGCCGATAAATATGCAGCTATGCGCACCTTTTTAAATAACTCTTTCATATGAATCTCTCCTTCATATACATTTGTTACTTTTCACACCCAGTCAGAAAGCGGCTGTGATGAAAAAAGTAAGACATTCGGCCCATTGAAGGTTCGCCCCTGGCGAAGGGCCGGATGCATGGCAAGCCGCATTCTTTGGCCCTGACCAGACAGCGAGTGTCTGGTCAGGGTGTGAAAAGTAACATACATTTCAGCATTTTTGTCTATTGCTGATTATTATAGGATATTTTGCCAAAAATGACAATACTCATGTACAACTTTTTAATATTGCATGTTACAGTTCAGCCTGAGAAAAAACGTCATCCGGCCCATTAAGTTTTTTACCCCTTTGACATCAAAATTGATTAATTTGCAAGCGCTTTCAGACGTTTCTTTCACTTTATTCCATAAAATTTTGTGCATTTGTACCGATTTACAAACTGTTTTATTCGTGCTATCATCCTCCTATCGATACAGTGTGCCAGATACCATACATGGTACAGCTTTCAGACATCGCGGCACCGCTGCTGCCAGATGATATGAGCTTTAAGCTGAACCATTTCACATTTCTTATCATTAGGAGGTATCTAATATGACACGCAGATCTAAATATTCTATTATTTCAATACTGTTATTAACTGTAATGTTCTTATTTACCCCGGCTACACGCATGACAGTCGATGCTGCCAATAAGCTGTTCTCCATGATCGTGCTAACCAAATACAATCAGACAATGTCAATCGGCGACGAGTTCCAGCTGATCGCGGTAACTTCAAACGGCAAAAAGCCTACATTCAAGAGCAGCAAATCTTCGATCGCATCTGTCAATACTTATGGGCTTATTACCGCAAAAAAAGCCGGCACATGCAAGATCACAGCAAAAATCAAGAACGCTGAAGCATCCTGCAATATTACAGTAAGACCTACAACCGTCACCATCCGTCCATCCAGCCTGTCACTTTATAGACTGGGTACAAAACAGCTGACTGCTTCCGTATCCACCGGCCATACGCCTACCTGGCGTTCCAGCAAAAGCAGTGTTGCTGTCGTAGATGAAAACGGCATGGTAACCGCCGTAAAGCACGGAACAGCCAAAATCACAGCCACCGTAGACGGCACGTCCACGACCTGCACGATTACAGTAAAGCAGCCGACAATCAGGCTCTCAGCTTCTACACTCGCACTTACAGTCGGAGAAACCCGCACACTTTCCGCCAGAGTTTCTTCCGGCAATACTCCCGAATGGACTACAAGCAATACAAATGTCGTTAACGTCGATGCAAACGGCAATATCACTGCATTGAAAAAGGGCCGAGCTTATGTCTACGCCCGCGAGGACGGTATCAAGACCAGCTGCATTGTAACAGTCAGTGAACCAGCCCCGTAACACACAGATTCATCATTTCAAGTTCTATACTGCTGTCTGCCACAAAAGCTGATCTTCTGACATATTTTGTGTATCATTATTCACATCTGTCTGCAGTACATAATCTATATGCACGCAGATTCGCATTTTCTCAAGACTTTCTACGCAGCAGCACTACAGCGAATACGAAATCCATGTGAATTGACCGCTCCAGACAGCAGGACACTTTTGCATAGAAGCAAACAGCAGCCGCAGTCTAATACTATACTGGCACACTGCTTCGATTTTATTCTATTTTTTAAATCACCCAGTCCCACACCCATTCATCTTCATCATTTTTAGGCGGGTCTGCTTGAAATGTCATTTCCGGTGCCTTGAGAGACACTTTTGTATACGCCGGAACAGATTCCGTAATAAACGTATTTCCTCCAATAATTGAATTTGCCCCGATCACGGTCTCTCCGCCTAATATAGTTGCTCCTGAATATATCGTAACATTATTTTCTATCGTCGGATGCCTCTTTACATCTGCCAGAAGCTGTCCCTTCCGAGTTGAAAGCGCACCAAGCGTCACGCCCTGATACAGCTTGACACAATCACCAATTTTAGTCGTCTCACCTATTACAACACCAGTTCCGTGATCGATAAAAAAATATTCGCCAATATCTGCGCCCGGATTTATATCAATACCTGTACGGCTATGTGCATATTCCGACATAATACGAGGAATAAAAGGTACTTTCTTCAAATACAGTTCATGCGCCATTCGATACACAAAAATAGCAAACACTCCCGGATAAGAAGAAATGATCTCCTGACGGCTCTTAGCTGCCGGGTCGCCATCAAACCCTGCCTGCACATCCTTTAACAGCATTTTTTGAATATCTGCCAGCCTTCCGATAAAATAATGTGCAATCTCACCTGATTTTTCCGCTACCTGCTCTCTCGTCTCACCCTCATTTGTATACAGCAGAGCAATCTCCACCTGCTGCTGCAGCTCCCTGCGGATCCTGTTTAACGTATCACCGACAAAATACTGTGCATCCGTACATTCAAAATTTTTTTCCTCAAAATATCCAGGAAACATAAGCGAACGCAGCCGCTTAATAAGTATAATAATGCTGCTCCTGCTCGGCAGCCTCCGGTTCTCTTTCGTCACGAACACTTCATCTGAAATATAATTTTGTGTGATTTTTTCAACTGCCTGGTCAAAATCCGTTTTAATAACTGCTGCCATACTTCCCCTCCAAATAATCGAATTTAGCATATTTTACCTGCCGGCTCTTGCCATCCATCGTAATGCACGGCATAGATGTAAACCAATATCCTTAACTTAGTGACCTTCTATACGATTCTGAATCTAATTATATAAGGCTTAAGTTAATCACATTGGATGTGAACAGTATCAAAGTCATTACTTCACTGTAACGGAATCCGGCTCATTGAAAGTTTGCCTTTGCCGAAAAGCCAGATCCTCTCTTGGCATAATTTACCCGTTCTTATATCATGCCCATTGGGTATGTACTTTTGCAGCTAATGCAAAGTACTGGGCAAAACTGCTACACTTAACTATACAACTTTAAATTATAATATTCAATATGAAAGAAATTAATGTTACAATTCATGTTACTGTTCGTTACTTTTCACACCTCAGCCAGAAAGGCTGTGGTGTAAAAAGTAACGGCATCCGGCCCATTGGAAGTTCAAGGTCTAATAACTCTTGACAATTCACTCTACTTATTGTAGAATATATTTATTCTACAATAAGTAGAATAGAAAGGAGAGCACATAAAATGAGCAATCTGCAAATGGGTGCCATAGAATCCCGCTTCGCTGACATCATCTGGCAGCATGAACCATTGTCCTCTGCTGATCTTGCAATATATAGCAACGAACAGCTCGGCTGGAAAAAGACGACTTCTTATACTGTATTAAAACGACTCTGCAATAAGGGAATATTTCAAAACAACAAAGGAACGGTTACTTCGTTAATCTCAAAAAACGAATATTACTCTATGCAGAGCGAGCAATTCGTAGCTGAAACATTTAACGGCTCACTCCCCGCTTTTCTTACCGCCTTTACTTCGAGAAAGTCCCTGACTGCCGAAGAAGTCGCACATTTAAAGCATTTAGTTGCAGAATATGAAGATAACTAGATCTGAAAACTGTTTTGGAATCATTCTATGCACTCAGCTTCAAAACTCGCCAAATAGTTTTCATATGAAGGAGGAATCATCATGGAATCTGTATTTATTAAAATGTTAAATATGAGCATCGCAGCTGGCTGGCTGATTCTTGCCATAATCCTGCTGCGCCTGCTGCTCAAGAAATCACCGAAATCAATCCGCTGTATCCTATGGGCCATGGCAGGAGTCCGCCTGCTCAGTCCGTTCACTTTTGAAAGCTTCTTAAGTCTGATCCCAAGTGCGGAAACAGTGCCACAGGAAATCCTATATTCACACTCCCCAACGATACACAGCGGCGTAGAAACATTGAACAATGCTGTAAATCCATTCATCTCAAAAACATTCGCTCCAGATATGATGACCAGTGCCAATCCCCTGCAAATCTATGCGTTTATCGCCGCTATCATCTGGATAATAGGCATAGCTGTCATACTTACTTATGCTCTCATTAATTATATTATTCTGCACCGCAAGGTACGCGAAGCAGTCTGTCAGGAGAACCGCATATGGCTCTGCGACCACATATCAACCCCATTTATACTAGGATTATTTCGCCCTCGCATTTACATGCCTTCTTCCATAAATGAACAGGATCAATTATATGTAGCCGCACACGAATATGCCCACATAAAACGACATGACCACTGGTGGAAAATGCTTGCCTTTGCTTTATTGTCCATCTACTGGTTTCATCCGCTGATCTGGATTGCCTACCACCTGTTCAGCCAGGATCTGGAACTGGCCTGTGATGAAAAAGTGATCCACGACATGGGTACAGAAAACAAAAAGCCATATGCCGATGCATTGATTAACTGCAGTGCGTCCTGCCGGCCGCATACAGCCTGCCCTCTGGCCTTTTGCGAAATTGGAGCTGCACTGCGTGTCAAAGCAATTCTCCACTATAAAAAGCCAACTGTCTGGATTATGGCCGCAGCCGCAATTCTGTGTTTTGCTGTCGGGATCTGCTTTTTAACAAACCCCTCCAGCATACAGCTAAGAGCTATGGAACAGCAGCAAAAACCAGACCTAATCAAAATGTCCGGTTTGAATCGCTCCTATACAATTACTGCAGATACCGCCTTGGAACAGGTGCTTACCTTTTTAAATGAAATCCGCATCATACAAACTGATGTCTCTAACGACCAAAATAGCGATCCTGACAAAAAATATCAGGCAAACATGATTACTCTTTATTATGATGATGAACCTAAATCAGAGACATTCTTTTTTAACCATGACTGTACACGGGTATGGACATCTGATGCAAATGGAACAGTCTCGATAAACAGAGTGTACAATTCAAAGACCGTACGGCAATTTTTTGACGAACAAATTGAAAAAATAGCTGAAAATGCCAGTAATGATGCCAGCTCATCCGGCACCAGCATCCTTTATACCTATAAAAACTCTCCTGAATTTTCAGATCCCAGTTTTTCACTTTCTATGGAGGACGATACATTTTCATTCGGCTACTCTCTTTTCAGCAGCTATATGGCATTTGGAACCTATGAATTGACTGACCAGACGCTTACCCTGAAGACATCCGACGGACAATTTACTTATGTATTCAATGTAAATGGTGATTCCTTTGTTTTTGATGCATCCAACTCCTCTCGCATACCAGAATATAGATATTCCGGCAATTCACAAGAAACAGAATCGCCCGTACCAGATGGCGCGGTATTTACATCTGGAACACTTTAAATCCGTTAGTAATTAACAGCTGCAGAATACATGTATCTTCATCAAAACAAAAAGGAGCTGCCGCACTAAGCAAAATACCACAAAATACAGCAGTCTAATATTTTCATACATACTATATTTGTATACTTTTTTGCTTCATGCCACAGCTCTTTTATAAAACGCTGCTATTTTGACGAATACCTAGAGCGTGTTTGAAAAATGCTTTCCGTGAGATGTACCCACAGGGCATGATATGCTTCACACTTTGTACCCACAGGGCATGATATGGAGAATTTATCCCAAATTTATGAGGCATAGCGGGCTATGTTGATTAAATTTGGGATGAATTCTCCGCAAAGTGGGGAGTGCAGATCGCGGGAATGATTTTTCAAACACGCTCTAGTACAGCGTTGCAGAAATAACGGTGAATACAGTGCACGATATTTTCGTCATTGCAAAGCGGCACAGAGAGACGATGCCGGGTGCATCGTTGACACCCAATCAGCTAATATTTTGCGATCACCAAAATGGATATAAACTGTAACATTGACTGATCAGACGCTTACTAAAGACATCCGATGAACAATTTATATTTCTGTATAAATCTTCTCGTGCACTGACAAGAATCAGACTGCATATTATTCTGCTTCCACAAAATCACTGCCCGCTTTGATCTGTCCCTGCGCCACGGTTGAAATCTTATTATAATCATCACTATTACATAAAATCAAAGGTGTTGTAAGTTTATACCCTTCTGCCCTGATCGCATCCATGTCAAACGATATCAGCAGGTCTCCCTTTTTTACGCTCTGACCATCACTGACGTGTGATTCATAATATTTTCCTCCAAGCTTAACTGTGTCGATTCCAATATGAAGCAGTATTTCGGCTCCGTCTTCTGACACAATATTCACTGCGTGCTTTGTATCAAATACAGTCACTACCTCGCCGTCACAAGGCGCATACAATTTTCCTTCCTCCGGCTCTATTGCCGCACCATCCCCAAGGATTTTTCCGGAAAATACGTCATCCTCTACATTTTCTAAATTTACGACCCTGCCATTCATATGGGCTGACAGCCTGACAAGTGCCGAAGATGACGGTTTCGCAGCTGGTCTTATTTTTTCCTGCTCCTCTTCTCTTGGATTGGCACCTATTATTTTATCAAGATCATCCGATTCCGGTGAATCTATAAAATCTTCCAGATTTGATTTTACGACCGATACCTGCGGCCCGTATATTACCTGCACACCGTTTCCTTTATGAATCACACCCGATGCTCCGCTGGCTTTCAGCAGATCATCTTTTACTTTATCAGCATCTTTTACTGTGACTCTAAGTCTCGTAGCACAGCAGTCCACATCGGACAGATTTGATTTACCGCCAAGGCCTTTTAAAATCAATGCACTGACGACATCCCCGCTTTTACCGCCTGATGCTTTTGCAGCCTTCGCTTCGTTTACATCACTTCTCCTATAAAGCTTCGTTTCTTCGTCATCTGCCTCACGTCCAGGTGTTTTTAAATCCATCTTTGTAATCATCGTGTAAAAGACAAAATAATATACGACTGCATAAACCAAACCTACAATAACCACCCAGATCCAATGGGTTTTTGCGTTGCCTTGAAGTATTCCAAACAGCATCAGGTCTATAAATCCGCCGGAAAATGTCATACCTACACCTACATGGAATATGTGCATCAGCATATAAGAAAGCCCTGCCAGAACACAGTGTACCGCATACATCAGCGGTGCAACAAACAGAAAAGTAAATTCCAATGGCTCCGTAATGCCAGTCAGCATAGAAGTGAGTGCCGCTGATAACAGAAGTCCCCCTGCCACCTTTTTCTTTTCCGGCCTTGCTGCCTTATACATTGCAAAAGCCGCTGCCGGAAGGCCAAACATCATGAAAGGGAATTTACCTGTCATAAATCTTGTTGCCGACACAGAAAACTCCGTAGTAGCTTTTGATGCAAGCTCTGCAAAGAAAATATTCTGTGCTCCTTGTACAAGTGTTCCGTCAATCATCATAGAACCGCCAAGCTCTGTCTGCCAGAAAGGCATGTAAAATACATGATGAAGTCCAAATGGTATAAGTGCTCGTTCAATAATACCATAAATCCATGTTCCTGCATAACCAGAGCTGAGCACAAGCTGTCCCAGCTGGGCTATACCTGCCTGAACAACCGGCCAAACGTAGAACATAGCAATACCAGCTATCAAATAAACCACGCTGGATACAATCGGCACAAACCGGGTTCCTCCAAAAAACGACAGCACCTGCGGAAGCTGTATTTTATAGAAACGATTATGCAGAGCAGCTACTCCTAAACCTACAACAATACCTCCGAATACACCCATCTGCAAGGTTGTAATTCCAAGCGCTGATGTAGTAGAGTTTGCTGCCATTGCTTCTACCCCGCCTTTTGCTGAAATCATTGCACTAATTGCCATATTCATAATCAGATATGCAATGGCCCCAGACAAAGCTGCAACTTCTTTTTCCTTTTTCGCCATACCAATCGCCACACCCATAGCAAACAGCAGCGCTAAATTGTCAAATACTACACTTCCCGTTTTACTCATAACGTCAAGTATTGTATAAATCCAACCGCCTTCACGTATAATATTCCCCAAATGATATGTTTCGATTGTGGTAGGATTCGTAAATGAACTTCCGATTCCCAAAAGCAGGCCTGCAACAGGCAGCAGGGCGATCGGGAGCATAAATGAGCGTCCCACTCTCTGTAAAATACCAAAAATTTTATCTTTCATAACTACACCTTCCTTAAAAATAATTATATTTTAGTCTATGCGACAACTATATCTATATTTTAAAATATTATGTGATACTGTTTCGGCGCCAGTTGCAGCAGCACATAATATTGCTTTCTTAATATAAATGTTCCAGCCTGCAATAACTGCAGATACAGCACTACGATAATATAAATCAGATAACTTACTCATCGATTCATCCTGAAGCAGCTTGAAATGCACAGCAGAAAATCATCCGTTCATCCTACTGCAATTTGAAGATAAAGTGTCATTAAAAGCAGCTCATCTTCTGTAATACTTTTTTCATAAATTTTCAAAATATAATCCTGAATACATTTCGCACATTTATAATGCCTGCCATATCGGCTCTTTATCATCATAGAGAGATCTTCATCATGATTAAGCACTACGGGAGTAACTTTATTCGTACAAAGCCGCTGCGCAAGCTCTTTTAAATTTATCTTAAACCGTGTGTACGCACTTGTCGTTTTATCTATTTTCCCTGAATAGAATTTATCAACTATATCCAGACATCCATTAATCATTCTAGTCAGATCATGTACCTGACTCATTTTAGATGAAAGTCTGGCATTTATAATATGCATTGCTATAAAGCCAGCTTCATCTGGATGCAGCTGTATACCGGTTTTATCTTTAATCTGCTCCACACAATATGCACCCAGCTTAAGCTCTTGCGGAAAGCATTCACGTATCGAATCCATCAGAGGATTTGAAAATTCAATTCCCTGCTGCTTTCGCTGGATTGCAAACCATATATGATCGGAAAGTGTCACAAACAGAGACTCGTTTAATTTTGTATTCATCACAGATTTAATATGTTCTACCAGATCGTCTGTCATCTCTATATATTCATAGGGAATCTCCGACAAGCAGTCTATCATACGTTTACGCAGCCCGGAATCTGTAATCAAATATGTCTTATGTGTCTGATCGGGCACAATTCTATCACCACATTTTTTAGAAAATCCAACGCCCTTTCCTGATATAATCTGTTCAACGCCCTTATCGTCAATTACACAAACAGTATTATTGTTTAATACTTTTATTATCCTCATTCAGTGCCTCCCCAAAAAATAAAAAACGCAAAAAAACCAACATATATAACAATCTAACATTGTATATAAGTTGGTTATGCCCAATCCTGACTGAAAGGTAACACTCCAATATATGGTATTTTGTTGTATTTATCCTACCTCATTTTTCTATATTTGTCAATATAGCATATTAAAATTTACGTTTCTCACAATTTAAAATCTCTTTTTATATGCAATATGCACAATTATCATTTTTTGACAACAAACTGCCGGCTGCCATTTATCCTTAGCATAATCTACGTACTCGACAAACTTTTCGAATGATGTTATAATAAATCAGTTTTTTACCATCAACATAAATTCTGAAAGAAATCCTGAAAAAGAAACTGAAATTATAGTATGTCTGAAACAAATACCCACAGACACAAGACAGGACATTGACCCGCAGACAGAAAAATGAAACGTCTGTCTGGCGATATGAATATTTTTTCTGAAATTTTTATAAAAACGAAACTTTTCATTGCCTTTTAACGTTATACTATTATGATTATAAATATTTAACACGGCAAAAGATCTGCACGATCATGCACAGCTATGTCCATATAAAAAACAATGAAACAATATCAACCATAGACCACACTTATTAGGAGGAATGCATGGCGACAATAAGCCTATGTATGATTGTAAAAAACGAAGAAGCCGTACTCGACCGATGTCTCTCATCAATCGCTGATTTAATGGATGAAATCATTATCATCGATACCGGTTCTACTGACCGCACCAAAGAGATTGCAGGTCGTTATACAAATAAGATCTATGATTTTAAATGGCAGAATGATTTTAGCGCTGCAAGAAACTTTTCCTTTTCAAAAGCTTCGATGGACTACATCTATACCGCTGATGCTGATGAAGTACTTGACTATACAAATCACAAACGGTTTTTATATTTAAAACAATCTATAAGTCCTGAAATCGATATTGTACAGATGAAATATATTACGCCGGACGAATATAATACTGTGATGAACATTCGCGATGAATACCGTCCGAAGCTATACAAACGTCTGCGCCAGTTTCGCTGGATTGACCCGATTCATGAAACCATACAGACACTGCCCCTCGTATTTAACAGTGATGTTGAAATACTGCATATGCCCCACGCTCAGCACAGCAGCCGTGATTTTGAGCTGTTTTTACACGCTTTTGGTGCCGGAGGGCAGATTTCAGATAAACTCCATACTATGTACGCCAGAGAGCTATATATATCCGGTACAGATGATGATTTTAAAAAAGCTGAACCGATATTTGCGCGCACTTTATTAGAAAATCCAGAAAACACAGCGCGAATCTCTGAAGCCGTCTGTATACTATGCCGCTGCTGCCGTATAAAAAATGAAACATCTGACTTTTTTAAATACGCCCTGCGTTCCATGACCTACCACCCATGCTCCGAAATTTGCTGTGAATTAGCTGCATATTTCATGCAAAAACAAGATTATGAGGAAGCAGCCCGCTGGTATCACTGTGCCGCAAATGAAACTGCCAGCATATTAGACTCGCGAACAAACGGAAATCTGCCGCTCTTTGGTCTTGCTGACTGTTATGACCAGTTTGCCGCCAACGCGGATCCTGCCTCAATGACACAGGACGAACTTAAAACACAGGCAGAAAACTACCGCACAGCTGCCAAATCATGGGAAATGCCACATGAAACATAAATAATCCGATACTGTTTTGCATTTTCAAAAAATCGGACGTCGTTACATGAAAGCGACAAGCTGAACGGTTACTTTATTTCAAATAATTTCTATAAATATTTTTGAATTTTTACTGTTAAAAGCACATTTTCGTGGTATACTGTAACATAGTTTTGTATTAAGTGATATACAAAATAACATGCCCTTTGAGTATAGAATTATCTATTTGTAATACCAAGGAGAATTTATGTTTTTTAATATGGGGAAAGAGGCGCTTGCTGCTGCTGACGATGAAAGCAGGCGAAATGCTTTTATTCATAAAAATGAAAACTTTATATTAAATTGCGCCAGCAAATTTTCTAAACATTATATCAGCAAAAGTGACGATGAATGGTCGATTGCCCTCATCGCTTTTTCAAATGCCATCGATACTTATAACGAATCAAAAGGAGCCTTTCCATCTTATGCTAAGCTCCTCATTGAGCACCGCCTGACTGACTATTTCCGTTCACAGGCCCGCTATTCTTCTGAGATGCAGACAGAGCCTTATTTATTCGAGGGCGAAGTCGATGAAGATTCAGAGAATATGGGCTACCAGATCAACGTAATGAAGCAGGCCTCTGTATCAGATGACAATCCTCTGCTGGATGAAATCGTGGCAATCTCTGAGTATCTCGATCTATATGGGATCTCATTTATGGAGCTGGTTGACTGTTCCCCTAAGGCGGGAAAGACAAAGGATTCCTGCGCCAATGCCATACGCTACCTAAAAGAACATCCGATACTAATTAACAATATGAAGACAACAAAACAGCTTCCAATTAAAATTATTTCTGAAAATGCAAAAGTACCCCGAAAAATTCTGGAGCGGCATCGTAAATACATAATAACCGCAGCAGAAATACTTTCCGGTGATTACCCAAAGCTTGCTGAATATTTAAACCATATTTAGCAGCTCCAACCAACCCAACCCATAGATCGCCGCGTGAGTATTTCTGTAGACAGTTGTTAGCTATTTATGAAAGAAAGGAGCCATCTACTTTGAAAGCTGTCATAGTAGAATGCAGTAATAGCGCTGCGGTGGCATTATGTGACGACGGATCATTTCGAAAGCTCAAGAATAAAGGCTACTCCATTGGTCAGGAGCTCTTATTAAGACAGAATCGTTCCGCAAATCACATGATGCAGAAGCTCTCTATCTGTGCTTCGCTAGCATTGGTTCTGTTATCTTTCGTAGGTATTGGTTCCCACAGCTACGTAGAGCCTTATTCCTACGTTAGCTTGGACATCAATCCTTCTATTGAATATGCACTGAACCGCTATGATAAAGTCATATCGGTTTCCGGCATTAATAACGAAGGACAACAGGTTGTTTCATCCATTGAGTCTGATATTAAAAATCAGAACATTACAACTGCACTCGGCGTTACAATCGGGCAATTAGAAAAAGATAATTATATTGTTCAGGAAGAAAAAAATCATGTAATTGTAAGTGTCTGTTCAAATAATGACACAAAGACGCGCTCTCTCACTTCCTGTATAGATACTTTTTCTGTAGAGAAATCCAGTGTCTGCCTGATTGATACAGTACCCGTTTCAAAAGAAGTCAAGGATGATGCAGATTCACTCGGCATTACACCTGGCAAACTGGCATTAATTCAAGCAGTTGCAGAAACTACATCCGATTCTGATTTTGACGTATCAGAGTGGACAGATAAGACTGTCAGCGAGTTAGAAACTACCATTCAGCAAGCAAGCAGCCAGTCACCGGATGAACAAGACAAGACATCTGTAAACGTTGTAAACAGTGAATATCTTAGCAGCGTTTTAGATGACAATGCAGCAAATAAGTCAGATAGTACTGCGACAGTTTCCACTAATGGAAATGAGACCGAACCAGGCAGCACTCTTACTGACAATGAGACAAATACGACCAATGATCTACCAGCCGGTATAGGCGAAGGCGTTTCTCCTTCCAAACCGCAGACAGGTGATACTACTACTCCTGCAGCAGCCGGCAGCACGACAAATAAAACAGATTCATCGGGCGCTACAGATACAGACCATAAATCAGATCCGAAGCCGGATGACAAATCAGACGCATCTGATTCTGTGCCGACAGACAACGGCAGTACATCTGCCGATGATACCGAACAGGCGAATCCGGGGATTACAGATACTCCCGATGAGGATACCTCTTCCTTTAAATCTGATATAAATAAGGATCATATAGATCATAATAAGGACAATACAGAAAATACAGATTCCGAACAGACCGGAACAAGCCCTTCAAAAGATTCCGAATCTTCTATGAAAGACAATACCGCTCCAGAGGAAAGCACTTCAAAAGAAGATGCCTCTACTGGTACTAGCAACAAAAAAGATACGGATACCTTAACAGAGAGCAGTTCCAGCAAAAAAAATCCTTATCCTGATTCTATTACAGATGTACTGGAAGAATCTACAAATGAAAATCCTATCGACGGTGGTCCACTGGATCTGCCGGGCGAAGAGGATATATCTCCAGAGTCATAAAGACTCTGGCAGAACTATATCAAAGAAATTGTTTTCGATTGGAGGATCCGTGCAGGATTGAGGAACCTGCACAGAGGATGTTTAGTTATAAGGATAAAAGAACTGTCACATTAAGTATCATGAATATCATTAAATGAACTTTTGATATGAAACGTACTTAATGTGACAGTTCTTTTTCTATTGTGCAATTCAGCTGCTATTACATTTCGCCAATTCGCGCTGCTTCTTCCCTATCTAAGCATTTTCCCTGCTTCTATCTGTTCTTGATCTATTTATTGCCTCTTCCCTATCTACGCTTTTCTCTGCTTCTATCTGTTCTTGATCTATTTATTGCCTCTTCCCTATCTACGCATTTTCTCTGCTTCTATCTGTTCTTGATCTATTTATTGCTTCTTCTCCATATATGCATTTTCTCTGCTTCTGCTATCAGCCCATCACGAAAATCTGGATGCGCGATTGAAATAATCGCTTCTGCCTTCTGCCATGCAGAAAGCCCCTTTATATTTACAATTCCATATTCCGTAACCAGATAATGCGTATTTGCACGAGTATCTGTAACAATCGAACCTGGATTCAAAGTCGGCAGAATTCTGGATTTTACCTGTCCATCCTTAGTTTTATAAGTTGAAGAACAGCAGATAAAGCTCTTTCCACCCTTGGACAAATATGCTCCCAGAACAAAGTCAAGCTGTCCGCCTGCTCCACTGATATGCTTGGTACCTGCGGATTCCGCATTCACCTGTCCAAACAAATCCAAATCTACAGCATTGTTTATCGACATAAAATTATCTAACGCAGAAATAGATCGGATATCATTTGTATAGCTGACAGGCGCACTCATGATTTCAGGATTTTCATCTAAATAATCATACATCTTTTTCGTCCCGCACCCAAAAGCAAATGCCTGACGGAACCGGTCAATGTTCTTTCTGGAGCCGTTAATCTTTCCTGCTTTCGCTATGTCTACAAATGCATCTACATACATCTCTGTATGTACTCCCAGATCCTTTAAATCTGATTCTGCAATCAAGGAACCGACTGCATTCGGCATACCGCCGATTCCCAGCTGTAAGCAGGCACCATCCGGTATTTCATTTACGATCAATTTTGCTACAGCCTTATCTACTTCACTTGCCGGACCGCCGGCACCCATTTCCGCAATCGGAGGGTTACTGCCTTCCACAATAAAGTCTACATCTGAAATATGTACATTATTTTCTGTGCCTCCCAGACAGCGCGGCATATTCTGATTTACTTCTACAATAACCTTTGCTGAAGTCTCTACGACTGCTGCCAGATGCGACGCATTCGGCCCAAAGTTAAAGAAGCCATGATTATCCATCGGCGCTACCTGAAACATCGCAACTGCATTTCGATCTTTTATTTCACGATAATACCGCGGCAGCTCTGAATAACGGATTGGCGCATAATACGCACAGCCGCGGTTAATCAGCTTTCGCTCAATACCGGACATATGCCATGAATTCCATGTAAAATGCTCCCCCGCATCTTCTCTGTCAAAGACTGCAGGCTGTTTCAGCAAAATACCGCCTCGGAGCTTTACATCCGTCAGCTCGTCCGTACGCTTTGCAAGTGCCTTATCAAGCGCGTCCGGTGTCCCGTTACACCAGCCATAATCCACCCAGTCGCCGGACTGTATCATTTTTACTGCTTCGTCCGCTGACACAAGTTTCTTTTGATATTCCTCTGAGTATCCCATATCATCCTCCTAAATTTGTATAACACGTTTCTGTGTTGTTAATAGTTTAACAATATAATCATATTATCATTTTTAGAAGTAGACTGCAAGGCCCTGCAAAAAAATACTGCTGCAAATATTCCTATTTACAGCAGTATTTCTTATGCTCTTATTCTTCTGTAATAACATTTTTAGACTTATAGTAGTCTTCAAACATCTGATTTACAGAATCACGTGTCTGGCTGGAAATATCCGGCAGTTCCTGGCCCCATGATTTGGTAGCCTGCTTATAGCCTTTTTCAAATGCTGCCTGCATTTCCTTCATTTTTTCAACATCATCCCCTGCGAGTGCTTTTGCAAAATCAAAAATTCTCTGTGATGTCTGCTTTACGCCATAATAGCCGTCTTCCGCAATGTCAGCCTGTGCCTGCGCCTTTGTCTTTGCATCAACAGTGAAATCTCCCTTTGCGAGGAATTTCCAGATGTCATCATCTGCCTGCGCAGTCTTGTTTGCCTGTTTGGTCATCATCTGTCTTACAATGTCCACCAGCTGGCTCTGTCTGTTTTCCTGATCTGCTTTCAGCTGCTTTACCAATGCGGCACGGTCAGCAGAGCTCATTTTATTTGCAGAATAAGACACCTTATTGCTGCCAGAAGATTTCTCATATACAGCACCGTTCTCAACGGCTTGGTCTTTCTTCGCTTTTGTCTCTGCTGGCTTACTGCTCGTATTTGTCCTGCTTTCGTATGCAGCATAAGTAGCGGTTGTTGAATTTACTCCTGATACGCTCATTTACTTTCCCTCCATGTTCGTATGATGTGAAACCTTCGGGTTTCCATTTACTGGTGTTGTTACATAGCCCAAGCCTGCGCAACAGTTTTCAAACTGATAAAACCGCTGTCAGACCCTGCCATGGTTATGCAATTCCGTTTGCATGTCAGGCATTTCTGATAAAATTACCCTTAACCAGATATTTCCTGATTAATATTTATATCGGATGATCTGCCGACTTTCTTAAGCGTCTTGCCTATTTATTATTTCACAAGGCATTCTGAAGCCTGTCCACTTTATAAATGATATAAAATCTTACCTCTAATTTGCATGGAATGTCTTCACAAATTCAAGAACCATTTTTGCACAATGCTCTGCAGCCTGACTTTCAAAAGACGGATAATCCATTTCTGCAGAACCGTCTGCCTTGTCTGAAATTGCCCGTATCACGACAAATGGAATCCGATTCAGCACTGCTGCCTGCGCAATCGAAGCTCCTTCCATCTCAGCACAATCCCCATGAAACTCCTTTATCAAATGCTCCTTTACTTCTGCGCTTGATATAAACTGATCTCCGCTTACCACACAGCCCTTTACGACATTCAGATCTGTATTCACTCTCCTGCACGCGGCTACTGCTGCTTCTGCCATTTCAGCATCTGCTTTAAATTCTCTGCTTTCAATACCTGGAATCTGACCCAGAGCATACCCTAACGCAGTGACATCCAGATCATGCTGGATAGCCTTTTCGGATACCAGAATATCTCCTATATCAAGATCTGCGTTCAGAGAACCCGCTACTCCCGTATTCATGACATGAGTGACATGAAATAAATCTGCGAGTATTTGTACACACATAGCCGAGTTTACTTTACCGATCCCGCATTGTACAACGACCGCAGGGGTACCATGCAGCATACCTTCATAAAAATTCATGCCTGCCTTTGTAATGACAGTGTCCACTTTCATGGCTTCTTTTAATACAGACACCTCGGTTTCCATTGCACCGATAATTCCAATTTTCATAATCTATGATTCCTTCCTTATTTCATCACAATTTATATTGACAAGCAATAAAATCTGCCAGCAACGCGATCATAAGCGTCAATACCGAAAACTATATGAAGATTTTATCACTCGTAAGCCCCATTGATTTTACAGTGATTTTTCTGCTACTGCGGGTAGACAAGCCGTGATTCATCCATCTGATACAGCACATTGTCCAGATATTTTTTTGCAAGATAATTTGCCATACCCAGATTCATATCCAGATAATTTCCACAGTCCTTTGGACTAGCCCCCGGTACCTCGTCTTTAAAATCACGGATAAACTCAAACATCGCTGTCATCAGCTCCACAATATCCTTAGACTCGTAATCACCTGCCAGCAATAGATAAAATCCAGTACGGCAGCCCATCGGCCCAAAATAAATCGTCTGATCTTTATACCGCGGATCATTTCTTAGATACGTCGCTGCCAGATGCTCGATCGTATGCATCTCTGCTGTATTCATCACCGGTTCTTCATTAGGTGATGTCATGCGAAGGTCAAATGTCGTAATCACGCTGTCTCCAACATGATCTTTGCGCGATACGTAAATACCTGGCTGGAGCTTATTATGGTCGATCGTGAAGCTTGCTATTTTTTCCATTAAAATATTCCCCTTTCGCTTTCCGTTTTCTTTGTGGCATCAGCTGTTCACTACACTTACACTATCGAAAGATTCCAAAAAAGTCAAGTGCTGTAATTGACATTTTCTCCTGTCATAACTTATACTGTTACTATGAACGGCCTAGAGACCGTTCATAGTAACGATTCGGGGCGATATTGAAAGTTTGCTCCGCAAAAACGCCCCTCACTCCTGAATCATATTCTCACAGAATGCGCAGTTTATGCTCATTCCTGACCCGTGAAAAGTAACCTTATACTTGTAACATCGTATCTGAACGGTTACCTATACTTTTATAATAATCACCAGCCGCGAAATTTTCCATAATTAATGAAAAGGAGCGTTTTTATGGTATTCAAGAAAAACTTCCCTGAGCAGATGAAAATGAATTTATTAGAAAACAATTTCCGAACATTGTATCAGCAGAATCCAGAACGCTTCCTGGACCATCCGCATTCAATGGAATATTATAATGATATTCTGCAGCAGGCGGCATTAAAAACAGGCAGTTCATTTCCGGAAAAGCTTTTGAACAATATTCTTGATGAGGATCTTTTTTTTTCGTAATGGTTTTGATACGGAATTATACCGTCACCTGCGCTATCTTCCCGTATATTGGCATTCTCATTCGTTTCTGGAAATCGTCTGTGTCCTAGAGGGTCACTGTACAAATTATATACTCGAACAGGAGCTGCACATGCGCTCTGGGGATATTTGTATCATTGCCCCTTCCACACAACATGCCATCAGCGCCTTTTCAGACGACTGCATTGTCATCAATATCCTTCTTAGAATCAGCACTTTTGAGAAAGCCTTTTTTGGAATTCTTGCAGACAATGACGTACTGTCAGATTTTTTTATGCGTGCTCTTTATCACTCCAAGGCACACCCCTATCTGTTCTTTCATACAAACAAAGATCAGGAAGTACTTGATTACGTACTGTATGCATATCAGGAGTTTCTTGGCAACCGCCTATATAAGGAACGCCTTTTAAACAATATTGTCAGTGCATTTTTTATCATTTTGCTGCGCAATCATGGTTCCAATGTATTCACTCCAGAAATCGACACACTGGGCAGAGACGAAAATGTCATTTTTATTTTAAAATATATTCAAGAAAATTACTGTACTGTCACCCTTAATGAACTCGCAGACTTTTTCCACTACAGCGAACGCCAGCTCCAGCGTATTATTAAAAGCAGTACCGGATCCAGCTTCAGTGAGAATATCCAGAAGCTAAAAATGCGACAGGCCGTCCGCCTTCTTGCAAATCCCGGCCTGCCAATCACTGCGATTTCTGAAGAACTCGGCTATCTCGATACTGGAAATTTCAGACGCATTTTTAGAAAATATTACGGCATGACACCTGCCGAATACTGAGAACAAATATAATAACGATGACATTTTTAATGTAAAACTCGAAGCAGAGTGCATCGGCCCTCATAATTTACCCCGCGTTTCTAACAGCTTCTTTCATACTCTTTACATAAGCTGCTACATGCGGAACGCACTCTCCGCCATACTGCGCGCACATCTTAACGATCGCAGAACCTACGATAGCTCCATCCGAAAGCGCTGCCATTTTGGCAGCCTGTTCGGGCGTAGAAATGCCAAATCCGACTGCACATGGAAGATCTGTTTCCTCTTTTACCAACTTAATCATCGCCTCAATATCTGTAGTAATCTCGCTCCTTGTTCCGGTTACACCCAGCGAAGATACACAGTAAATAAACCCTTCTGCCTCTTTCGCAATCATGCGGATTCTGTCATGGGAAGTCGGCGCTATCATCGAAATCAGAGCCATCCCGTACTGATTGCATAGATCATCAAAATCTGATTTTTCCTCAAATGGTATGTCCGGCAGAATCAATCCGTCCATGCCCAGCTGCGCCGCCTTTTTAATAAAACGCTCTGCCCCATAAGAAAATACCACATTTGCATAAGTCATAAACACCATCGGAATCTGCGTATTTCTGCGTATAGATTTCACCATATCAAAGATCTTATCAGTTGTAGCCCCGCCGCTTAACGCACGGATGCTTGCCTCCTGAATCACTGGCCCTTCTGCCGTCGGATCAGAAAACGGAATCCCCAGCTCTATCAAATCAGCTCCTGCTTCATCCATTGCGTACACCAGCTGTTCTGTGACATCCATAGACGGATCGCCGCAGGTAATAAACGGAATAAATGCTTTGCCATGCTCAAACGCATGTAATATTTTATTATTTATATTATGATTCATATAGGTCTTCTCCTCAATCACTGTGACTGCCTTGCAGTCTTTGTCTCCTTATCCTGAAATATTTCTGAAATCATTTTACGATTCATATAGGTCTTCTCCTCGATAGCGAGCGATCGACGCACAGTCTTTATCTCCACGACCCGAAATATTAACTACAATAATCTTATCCTTATCCATAGAAGGCGCGATTTTACATGCGTGCGCGACAGCATGTGCGCTTTCGATTGCTGGTATAATCCCCTCGATGCGCGACAGATATTCAAATGCTTCTACCGCTTCATCATCCGTAACCGCCACATACTCCGCCCTACCGGTATCATACAGATTGGCGTGTTCCGGCCCGATTCCCGGATAATCCAGCCCCGCTGAAATCGAATATACTGGCGCAATCTGTCCGTACTCATCCTGGCAAAAATATGACTTCATCCCATGAAAAATGCCAAGCCTGCCCGTCGCAATCGTTGCAGCTGTTTCAGCGGTATGTATCCCTCTCCCGGCTGCTTCACATCCAATCAAACGCACCGAAGGCTCATCGATAAAATGATAAAATGCCCCCATTGCATTCGAGCCGCCTCCGACACATGCCATTACCACATCCGGCAGCCTGCCTTCCTTTTCCAGAAGCTGCTGCTTAATTTCTCTGGAAATGACCGCCTGAAAATCTCTCACAATCACAGGAAACGGATGAGGCCCCATCACTGACCCCAACAGGTAGTGGGTATCATCAATGCGCTTTGTCCATTCACGCAGAGCTTCTGATACCGCGTCTTTTAGTGTTCCTGTGCCGGAAGTAACCGGATGTACCTGCGCGCCTAACAGACGCATTCTGTATACATTCAGCGCCTGCCTTTTCGTGTCTTCTTCTCCCATAAACACTTCACATTCCATTCCCATCAGCGCTGCAGCTGTCGCCGCAGCAACTCCATGTTGTCCGGCACCTGTTTCCGCAATAATCCTCTTTTTTCCCATTTTCTTTGCCAGCAGACACTGGCCAAGTACATTATTAATTTTATGAGAACCGGTATGGTTTAGATCCTCCCGTTTTAAATATATTTTCGCGCCTCCCAGATCCTGTGACATATGAGCTGCATAATACAGTCTGGATGGACGTCCCGCATAGTTATTATATAAATCTTCCAGCTCCTTTACGAACTGAGGATCATCTTTATAATGATTATAAGCATCCTCCAGCTCAGTCACAGCATTCATAAGCGTCTCCGGAATATACTGACCGCCATGAAGCCCAAATCTTCCATTCTGATTTGACATTTTACTACTCCTTTCACTATCTTAAGACATTTTATATATTTTAATTACAATTATATATACATATTATAACCTCTATCACTCTGCAACTCTGGGCTATTCTATCCATTAATTCCAAATGCAATGATCCCTTGCAGTTTCTATCATCCTGCACAGCTTATACATAAATTTCAAATGCAGCTACCCTCTTACTGCTTCTATCACTGCAGCTATTTTCTTTGGATCCTTCTTCCCATCCGTCTCTACACCGCCAGAAATATCGATTCCATAAGCTCCCTTTGAAAGAGCCCTTGACAGATTCTGAATATTAATGCCGCCAGCCAGAAAAAACGGCTTTCCACAGTCTGTAATCAGATTCCAGTCAAACGTCTTTCCCGTACCGCCAGCTCCATGATCTAATAACAAATAGTCTGCCTGACTGCCTGACCAGCGGACTGGATCAGACCGGCTCTGGACAGATACTGCCTTTATGACCTGCTTTCCAGTCTGAGTTTTAATCCAGCGGATTTCCGATTCAGTCTCATTTCCATGAAGCTGCGCCGCATCAATTATATCATGAATTAATAAATCTGCTATAACATCTTTTGCCTCATTGACAAATACCCCTACAGCCATGATGTCATCTAAAAGCTGTTTTTTTAAATCGGCTGCCTGCTTTGCGGTAATAAAACGCCTGCTGTTCTTAGCGAATACAAATCCAATATAATCCGGCTTATATTGATTCACAGCTTCTATATCCTCTGGTCTTGTCAGACCACATATCTTAATTTTAGTCATCATAAATCCTTCTAATATTTAAATACATATTTAAATATTATTCCCATTGTTGTTTAAGTTTATCTCTGAACTTGAATCATTGATTTTTCTATTTTGCATTGCTGTATAAATTTATCTCTGGACTTGAATCATTAATTTTTCTATTTTGAATAAATGAATGTATTACTATATTTAATGGCAATGTGCTCTCAATCTTTCGAGCATCTCCCTCTTGTCTGACACCCGCATCAACACCTCCCCAATTAAAACTGCATCTGTACCATTTTGATCTAGCTGTTCCAGATCAGCAGCATTGCGTACGCCGCTCTCTGATACATAGATCACATTTTCAGGTATCATCCTGCGCAGGCGTATGCTTGTCGTAATGTCTACTTTAAAATTTTTCAAATTACGATTATTCACGCCAATGATCCTGCTTCCATTCCTAATCGCCCTTTCCACTTCTTCCTCGGTATGCGCTTCTACTAACGCTGACAATCCAAGGCTTTCTGAAATTGCTAAATATTCTTTTAATTCTTCATCCGATAAAATCGCGCAGATCAACAGCACGGCAGACGCGCCAAGCAGCTTGGCTTCATAGATCATATAAGGATCTATCGTAAAATCCTTGCGAAGTATCGGAATCGATACTTCATCAGCAATTTCTCTCAAATATTCGTCTCTTCCCTGAAAATAAAATGGTTCTGTAAGACAGGAAATCGCATCTGCGCCCGCTGCCTCATACTCTTTCGCAATCTGTACATATGGAAAATCAGCCGCGATCACACCTTTCGATGGAGAAGCCTTTTTCACTTCACAGATGAAAGAAATCCCCTTCTTTTTTAGAGCCCGTTCAAATGGGTATCCCGTATTTTTAAGGTGCGATTCTGCACAAGCTCGAATTTCTTTCAAAGACATCTTCCGCTTACACTCATCCATGCGCTCCCTTGTCTTTTCTGCAATTTCATCCAAAATCGTCATCATCCACTTACCTCTTTTCAATCATAACTGACGCAAAGTACTATCACTATTTGCCAACAGCGCCGACTCACCAACATCAATGCCGCAAGCTATATGGAACATTTGCTTGTGAGCATAAATAGATTTTTATTTATTCTTCATTTGATAATTTAATAAATTCTTCCAATCTAGATCTCGCTGCACCGCTGTCAATCAGCTGTTCTGCCAGACGCATCCCCTCTTCCAATGTGCCTGCCTTGTCTGCTACATAAAGCCCGGCACCTGCATTCATTACAACAGCATTTCTTTTCGGCCCTTTGCTGCCATCCAGAATAGAACGTGTAATTGCTGCATTCTCGCTCGGAGTTCCGCCAGTCAAATCCATTTTCTGGCACAGCTCAAATCCAAACTGCTGCGGTTCTATCACATAAGATTTATAATTACCATCCCTTACTTCACACACGGTAGTAGGAGCGCTCATGGAAATCTCATCCAGCACATCCTGTCCATAGACTACCATCGCTCTTTTCACTCCCAAATTGGCAAGTACATGAGCAAGCGGCTCCACCAGTGTCTCATCATAGACACCCATTACCTGCATATTTGCACCTGCCGGATTCGTCAGCGGCCCAAGGATATTAAATACAGTCCGAATCCCTAGCGCTTTGCGCACAGGAGCCACATATTTCATCGCGATATGATAATTCTGCGCAAACAAAAAGCAAATATTGATTTTATTTAATATCTCTGTACTTTTTTCAGGCGGTATTGTAATCTTTACTCCAAGCGATTCCAATACATCCGCTGCGCCACACTTGCTGGATGCAGCACGATTGCCATGCTTAGCCACCGGAACTCCGCCTGCCGATATTACAAGAGCAGATGTCGTAGATATATTAAACGAATTTGACCGATCTCCGCCGGTTCCTACTATTTCCAGCACACCCATATCATGCAGAAGCTTAATGCAGTGTGCCCGCATCCCTTCTGCCGAGCCGGTTATCTCATCAATCGTTTCGCCTTTTATAGCAAGCGCCGTCAGGTATGCACTCATCTGTATCTCACTTGTCTGCCCGCCCATGATCTCATCCATCACGGTTTTAGCCGTATGGTAACTAAGATCTTCCTTATTTACCAATGCTGCAATCGCTTCTTTAATCATCCTTTTATATCCTCCATAAAATTTTTAATAATTTTATATCCATCCGGGGTTAAAATAGACTCTGGATGAAACTGTAAGCCATATACCGGAAATGTACGGTGTTCTACCGCCATAATTTCGCCCTGCTCTGAAAGCGCTGTAATTTTTAAGCAGTCAGGTATGCTGTCCCTGAGTGCAATCAGTGAATGGTATCTCGCCACCTTGATCTCCTCATCCAATCCGTTAAAAATCCGGCTGTCAGTATCTAATTTTGCTATAGAAGCTTTGCCATGCATCAGCTGTTGCGCATAAGATACGACGCCACCGAACGCCTCACAGATTGCCTGATGCCCAAGGCAGACACCCAGAATCGGAATTTCTCCAGACAATCTGCGTACAGCTTCTATACAGATACCTGAATCCGCCGGCTTTCCGGGGCCGGGAGATAAAAATAAAGCTTCCGGCTTCTGCGCCCTGATATCATCTACCGTCATCTCATCATTCCTTACTACTTTCAGATCAGCATAAAAGCTCCCAACCAACTGATATAAGTTATAAGAAAAACTGTCATAATTATCTATTAATAAAATCATAAATCAATTCCTCCTTCTGCCTGTTCCAAAGCATTCAGGACTGCCTTTGCCTTGTTTGCGCATTCTGTAAATTCATTTTCCGGATCACTGTCTGCAACGATACCTGCGCCGGAGCGTACAAACACTTTCCCATTTTTAGCAAAAGCAATACGAATGGCAATACATGTATCCAGATTACCTGTTAAATCAATATATCCGATCGCGCCGCCATAGATCCCGCGCTTATTATCCTCCAGCTCATTGATAATCTCACAAGCACGCAGCTTTGGCGCTCCTGAAAGTGTTCCTGCCGGAAGGATTGCATCTACAGCATCCAATGCATCCTTATCCTCACGAATCACACCCTTTACCGTAGAACCGATATGCATAACATGGGAAAACCGTTCAATGCACATGTATTTCTCCACTTCTACAGAGCCAATCCGACTAATCTTTCCAATATCATTCCTTCCCAAATCTACAAGCATATTGTGCTCGGCGCATTCTTTATCGTCCGCGAGAAGACTATGCTCCAGCGCCATGTCTTCCGACTGCGTGGCTCCTCTCGGCCTTGTTCCCGCCAGCGGAAATGTATGCAGTATGCCATCTTCCAATTTTACAAGCGTTTCCGGTGATGCTCCGGCGATTTCTATATCATCACCAGAAAAATAAAACATGTAAGGCGACGGATTTGAGGAACGCAGCACGCGGTATGTATCCAATAAACTCCCCTCCATCTCTGCCTCCGCACGGTTCGACAGCACGATCTGAAATATATCTCCTTCACGAATATATTGCTTTCCCTTTTTTACAATTTCACAATATCTTTCTTTGTCAAATAAGTACCGGAAACCGCTTTTTAATTTCAGCGGCTGATTTTTCGCAGGCTCTCCATGTATTAAAACAGATGCCAGTGCCTGAAGCTGCATTTCGCCTTTATGATAGGCAGTCTCCAGATTGTCTGTTTTTATATTTACAATTAATATTACCTTTTGTCTATAGTTATCAAAGGCTACTACTTTATCAAAAAGCATCAGGTCTACATCCTGAAAAGCCTCCTCATCCTTTGCATCCAACTTCAGCCCCGGCTCACTGTATTTAATATAATCATAAGAAAAATATCCTACAAGTCCTCCTGAAAACGGCGGCATTTCATCCAGCCTTGGTGCTTTGTTTTCTTCTAATATTTTGCGGATTAAATTTCCCGGATGCTGAGTCTGTTCCGTAAACACTGTACCGCTTGTTACTTTTGCCGTACCATTCTGACAGGTAATTTCTAAAATCGGATCATATCCGAGGAATGAATAACGTCCCCATTGCTTGGACTGTTCAGCACTCTCCAATAAAAAGCAGTGACGGCTGACCTGTTTTAAGCGTCTGATTGCCATAACCGGAGTTATCGTATCTGAAAAAAGCTCCATTTTCAGGGGTATGCGATGATAAACGCTCTGTGATAATAACTCTTTTGCCTGTGATAAAGATGGATAGATCATGTGATACCTCCTTATATAAATACATAATTCATAATTAAATTTAATATTTTATTCTATTTCTTCATACCCATTTCTAAATCTCTTCGCGATGGGACTTTAAAGTAACTATGACAAAATCACTGTCATCATAATTAATCGAATACAGACTAAAATGTTCAATAAATGCCGTCCATTCCATTTTTATGAATTTTACTTACGCCGCATAACTAATTAATATTCGATTTCTCGTTATATGGCTTTGTGTTCCATATGCAATTAAATCCACTTCTTAACAGCTGATATAATTAACTGACCTTCATCACTGCGTTTTCAGCACATAAAAAACACCCAATCCAAGATAAATGTATACGATACACTATCAAGGACGGGTGTTATTGTCTTCATCCGATTTATCTATCACATATGCAGATAATTCACCTGCTAACAAATAAAATTTAAAACAATATTCTTTGAATAGATAATTGTAATCTGTCTTCATGAAATCAATCTAATCTTAACTACTAATCATCTATCAATTAGTTTCTTTAAATTTTTGCGCCCCAAACTCTGACCTCTAATATCAGCTTTGCCGTCTAAAGAAACAAATACGCAAATAAATATGTGATATTAAATTATGATTTACAATTCATCCGCGGTGCCACCTTGCTTTACAGGAACCCCTGTACACTCTGGCGAGATACCATCATATCTCCGGCAACTGACGTATGCCCAACGTCGCAGAATACTAAGCAGCACTGCTGCCTTTGACTGCGCCCTCCGTGGTCCATTTAATAATCTGCGTCTCATCCGGCTCCCACCTACCCGGACTCTCTGGGGATGCACAACTATTTTTATCTCCACATCAACGGTTTGCGAATATTTAATTGTCTGTACTTTCTATTATCTGGTACGAAAATATTAAATCACATGCTGCTTTGTTTGTCAATCATTTTTTTCTTCCAAAACAGAAATCAGCTGTTCTTTATCCAGACCCGTGATCGATACTCCATCTTCTGAAATAATAGAATCCGCCAGATTCTGCTTATCTTCCTGCATTTTTAAAATACGTTCTTCGATCGTGCCTTTCATAATAAGCTTAAGAACCGTGACTTTATTATCCTGTCCAATCCGATGTGCACGGTCTGTGGCCTGATTCTGTGCCGCCAGATTCCACCACGGATCATAGTGAATCACCAGATCAGCAGCCGTCAGGTTCAGGCCGGTTCCGCCTGCCTTTAAGGATATTAAAAATATATCTGCATTTCCATTCTGAAACTCTGACACCAGACGGCGGCGTTCTTCCTTTTTCGTTTTTCCTGTCAATATATAAGAGCGCAGTCCACGATCACGGAATAAGTCAGCTAAATGTTCCAGCATGGATGCGAACTGGGAAAACAGCAGGATTTTGTGACCGCCGCTGACTGCATTTTCCACCACTTCAATACATGTCTTTGTCTTTGCGGAATCATGCTTATAATCCTCATATACCAGCGAAGGATCGCAGCAGATTTGCCGCAGTGCAGTCAATTCAGCCAAGATCTGAAGCTTTTGCGTCTTAAACTCTGCTTCTGTCTGCCTGGAGAGTGTCATCAGCAGCTGTTTTTCCCGTGCCTGATACAGATTACTCTGTTCACCCTCCATCCGGGCGTAAATTACCTCTTCGATCTTATCCGGCAGTTCTTTTAATACATCCTTTTTCAGACGGCGCAGGATAAAAGGCCTGACTAAGCGGGATAATCGTATCCTTGCATTCTCATCCTTGCTCTCCGCGATCGGCCCTTCCAATTCATCCTTAAACCGCTTATACGTATACAGATACCCCGGCATCAGATATTCAAAAATACTCCACAGCTCACTCAGACGGTTTTCAATCGGTGTACCAGTCAGCGCGAAACGACATCCGCATGATATAGCCTTGGCAGCCTTGGCAGCCTGTGTAGACGCATTTTTGATATACTGTGCCTCATCTATAATCATATAATCAAAATATTTATTCTCGTAATATTCTATATCACGTTTTAACAAATCATATGAAGTAATAATAATATCCTGTTTTTCCCATTCTTTAATCTGCATTTGACGTGAGACTGCAGTTCCGGCAACAGCTGCAATCTGTGCTGACGGATAGAAACGCTGGCATTCAGCCTCCCAGTTATACACAAGCGAAGACGGGCAGACTACCAATGCGCGCGAGCCTGGGTGCGCAGCTAAAAAAGTCAATACCTGAAGTGTTTTTCCAAGCCCCATATCATCTGCTAAAATCCCGCCAAAGCTGAATTTTGCCAGAGTACAGAGCCATTGAAATCCGATTTCCTGATAAGGACGAAGCACCGCATGAACCTGGCTCGGTATCTCATTTTCGCCGTCTTCCATAGACCGCATTTCACGTATTACAGTACGAAAAGCCTTGTCTCTTTCAAATCTTATATATTCAGCATTATCCTTCATTAATGAATCCAGATATAATGAACGGTATAACGGCACCTCTGCTTTTTTCTCCTTCAGCTCCTCTTTCGTAAGGTGCAGACCGTCATTTAATTCTGCTAAGACAGCCATAGAATTCTCGTCCATACGCAGAAATTCTCCGGTTTTTAATTTATGATATTTCTTTTTCTTTTTATAATCAGCAAGAATATCCATGACTTCCTGCGCACTCATGCCTTCTACATTCCAGCTGACATCCAAAAGCTTCCCCTTGATCGATATGCCTGCAGTTACTTTCGGCATCGGTATGACGCGCATATTTTTAAAGCTGTCTGTTGCAAAGATTTCCGATACTGCCTCCAGCTGTTTCATACCTGTCTCTAAAAATTCCAGTATCGTTTCCTCTTCCTTACTGATATATGTTTTCTGGTCAGAAGCCAGCTGAAAATATCCCTCCAGTATCGTCCGCACCTGAAATTCACTGCGTATATCACGGGATGCCTGTTCTTTTGTCGGAATTTCAGCTACATCATATTCCTGCTTGCCATAGAGCACCTTGGCCCTGCACTCAATATGACTGCCGACTTTATCCAGATAACTATGGAAAACTGCTTCCTCCGGCTCATAAGACGCAAAATCCAGCTCTTTGATCTGCACATCCAGAGCCTGATCGATCATAGGCAGTACATTTTTTGCAAATGCACCAAAATCCTGCTCACTCAGATAAAAAGACGGATTTTTTAACTGGTCCTGATAATACCCAAAACGCCCATAATAACTGGAATATCTTTTCATCTGCTCGCGTTCCTGCGTCATCAGCCTCAAAAACCCTTTCACCTGCTCATAATACTCTCTTGTACAGATGTAAAAACAATGCTTCCACAAAATATACCACTGCTTACCGCCTTCCGTCAAAAAGATCGGTTCCATCTCCACCTCGGCGCCTTTTTCATGTACTCCTGTGATTTTAAGCGGCAGTCGGGGATTTTTACGAATAATCGGCAGCTCTTCCTTTTGGTCCAGCAGCTGGTCGTCTACCTGAAGATTTTTCCCTTCATACAGCTCCATCAGCCTGTCAAGCATGGCAGGCGAAAGCGTGCAGGAACGGCGCATCTGCTGGTTGCTGTACCCCCAGCCCTGATAACGGTATGAAAACTCACTTTCGTTATCCAATTCCAATAGCAAGTTTACAATACCGGTAGATTCTCTTGTAAACGCACTCTGGCTGTGTGTAAATGCCAGTCTCTTTCCATAAGAAACATATCGCATCTGCTTGATATTATCAATCAATTCTCCAATATCTTTTACAACATACAGCTGTGTCGTGCCGATCTTTAATTCTAATGACTCTCTGTCAGCTTCTAAATGCAGAATCGGCACAAGACGTACATCTCCGTTACCGTATTCCTGACAAAACTGGTTGCGGTCCTGCATGACATAGTAATCAACCAGATTTTTTAATTCGTCATCACTGGATTTCGTACTAACAGTGCTGGCATTTCCTACCCGCAGAACTCCTGCATATTCTGTTTCTTCGTCTTCTGTTTCTTCATCTTCTGCTTTTTCACACTGATAATTATATTCCCAGAGCGTCGCAATCACATGCTTACAAGCACCCATATACTTTTCAAATGCTTTGCAGTTGCAGTGATATTCTTTAATCTTCATTTCATTATTTGACTCTGAAATAGATGCTCTTGTATGATAGAAATTCCCCATACTTCCCTCCACTTCAGCATAGATTACGTATGTCCCATTCGTTTGATTCTCAATCTCAATCCGCGGAACTCCGTCTATCGCAAATAGATTGTATCCTCTGTCAAAAACCGCACTGCTGCTGGCTGCATCTTCTATTTCGTAGCTGCTGATCGTTTTCATCTGTTGTGTTCTCCATTTTTCTTAAATACACCAAACCGCCGCTTTTTCTTGCACTCAGGCAGCCGCTATTCATTTTCAAGACTATATGTTGACATGCTTTCTGTACAGCTGCGATCAAGCGTTCCATTTCAATTTCCTTTTGGAAATAACATTAAAGTACTTATATTTTAACATGGCTCATATGAAAACACACCTATTTTTTACTTTTTCTTAAAAACTTTGCACTGTACAAATACAGTGTTACATTTGTGGATACCCGGACGCTGGGTGAGAGGAGCTGTCCCGTCTTCCTGTGACTTTTCCAGAATGCTAAGAAGCCC
>CANDMV010000018.1 GCA_947385875.1 uncultured Eubacterium sp.
AAGGGCTTCTAGCATTCTTCCAAAGCCGCTGTCAGACCGGGCGGATTCCCTCTCCTAGCTGTTTATCGAAAGCATTACTTGAGAGATTCTGCTTCTATTATTTTTGCTTAACAATTATGTCAGCCAGAGGTGGTGATTTGTGTTCCAAAGCTTTTATTATTGAAAAGTGCTCTTATTATTCAATAACAAATAATTACTAAAAACAAGCTCTTATATTTCGATAGCAAATGATAATTGAAAAACAAGTTCTTATATTTTGATAGCAAATGATAATCGAAACAATCTAGCCTCAAATTAATAGTTGACAAATTCATTATGCAGTCGTATAATGAATTATACAATCGCATAACAAAAGGGAGGGATATCGTACCATGAAAAAATTAGGAGAAGCAGAATTAGAAATCATGCAGGTAATCTGGAATGCCAAGACCCCTGTCACATCTAATTATATTTTAAAAGAATTATTTGGACAGAGAAAATGGCGGTTATCTACTTTAATGACATCGTTATCCAGATTAGGCGAAAAAGGCTTTGTTGCCTGCGACCGTTCTACAGGTTCGAACCTATATACATCTATGATTTCGGAAAATGATTATAAAGCAAAAGAAAGCAGGAATTTTTTACAAAGGCTGTATAACAATTCGATACCGAATATGATAGCCACGCTGCACAGCAATCAGATGCTTGAGGAATCCGATCTGGCAGAGCTTAGAGAGTTTTTGGATAAATTGGAGGAGCGCTGATGATATGATAATAAAAAATTTATTTTTATATGTATTAGAGCTGTCTATATCTGCCAGTTTTGCTATTCTTATATTTTTATTTTTGGCAGCATTTTTAAATAGGCGTTTTCCGGCGAAATGGAACTATTTCATATGGACATTCCTTGCACTATGGCTGATATTTCCATTTCAAAAATTGCTGCCGAGACAGAATTTGCTGACAAATATAGAAAATAATCTTCAAAAAGAACAGGAAAGCAGAAACACAGATGATGAGAAAACATATTCGCAGATTATGGTTGAGATACCGCCGCAGCTGTCAACGCCTATTGTGCGGCATCCAGAACAGGGCTTTCGCATATCATTTGTTGATATAGCAGCGGTGATCTGGCTGATCGGCAGTCTGACTTTTCTTAGTGTGCACTTGATCGGGTATGTGCGTTATAAAAAGGAGATCTTAAAAGATGGAAGTCTGATTGAAGATGCTCAGATCTTGCAGCAGCTGCAAATGCTGTCAGATGATCTTCAGATTAAGAAGAAGGTAACTGTAGTGAAATGTTCGAAATCAGACTGTCCGATGGTTGTGGGATTTTTTCGGCCGACATTAGTTCTTTCGGGTGAATTATATCCCGCAGAAGAGTTATTTTTTATACTTAAGCATGAACTGATACATTTGAAACATCGAGATGTGTATAGGAAACTGTTTTTTGTCATCTGCAATGCGCTGCACTGGTTCAATCCGCTTGTCTGGATGATGTGCAGACAGGCAGCAGTAGACTTGGAGCTTGCCTGTGATGAAAGAGTTGTCTGGAATGCTGATTATCATGTCCGAAAAGCATATGCAGAGACATTGTTTGCTTCACTTCACAGACAGAGTAGCAGAAAGAGTATGTTATTCACACAGTTTTATGGAGGAAAACAAATTATGAAAAAAAGATTTGAAAATATATTAATGAAAACGAAAAAGAAAAATGGATTGACAGTTTTTGTATGTGTCGCTGTATGTATCACATTTCTTGGAAGCCTGGCAGGGTGTTCCGTAAAGGAATCCTTTATCGAAGAAACTTTAGGGTCTGAAAATAAGTCAGATTTGGGCACAACAGATAATGAGAAAACAAATGTGCAATCCACAGGGAAAGCAACAGACAGTGAAGGCCATACAGACAATGAGAAAACAAATGCACAGTCCACAGGGAAAGCAACAGGCAGTGAAGACCGTGAAGGAAATGAGAAAACAAATGCGCAATCCACGGCAGTAGATGCAGGAAATGGAGGTAACGCAGCCAATGGAAAATCCACCTCAACAGAAATAGGAAATGAGGTTAATGCAGATTATGAAAAAGCTAAAGAAAAGCCCGCAGCAGCTGTAGCTGGGACTGATAAAAGTGCAGGTATTGATAAAATAGAAAGGAATGAAACTAACTCAGAACAACGAGATATTTTAGAGCATGACAATCATGCAGCCTCAGAAAAAACTCCACAAAATTCAGCCGGCACAAGCAGTATGAGCAAAAATAAAGATACTGATTCTGAAAAAACAATTCTTGCTTATATATCTGAGTTTGATGCAGACAGTAGGTCTATCATGTTTGATGAGGTAGAATGGGTAACTGTACCAAGTAAGAGAGCGGCAGAGCTTGGTGTTGAAGACCAGCATCTTGATTCAGGATTTTATGTTTATAATGAGAAAAATGATGTGGAAAAGCTCCCTCTTGCGCAGTCTTGTAAGTGTACAGTACTGGATTGGTATTCTTCTTATGCCCCTGAAGAAGTGACGGCAGATGAATTTTTTGGTATTTTGGAAGAAAGAAAAGATCTTGAAGGCAACATTCCGTATGTCCTGACAATACGAGATCAGGCTGTTATAGAAATTGAAGAGCATTATGTGCCATAGGTGCCCTTCCGCCAAAGCCGAACTTCTAATGGGACGGATGCTGTTACTTTTCATGGCACAGCTGCTTTTTGGCAAGGGATGTGAAACAATGACATTAATTTAAGCTTTGCATAGAATGTAACAATTCAGATAAGGTGCAACATATTGGCTGTGCGAACGCTAGGTCAGTTCCCTTCACCCAGTGTTCGAGTATCCATAAATGTAACACTCTATCTGAACGATTACGAAAGCTTAAGTAAATGATATTGGGTGTGAAAAGTAACGAATTGGTAATAATTTAGATAGCTCTGCACATTTATTGTGCAGGGCATACCTAGCGGGCATGATATAAGAAAGCAGCAAAAATTTGATTGATATTTAGCGAGATTGGTGCTAGAATAAAACTGAATTGATAATTGAATATGGATGATTGTAAATGGGATATGAAGGCTGGAGGAATAGCATATGAAAAAACTTATAATAAAAGAAATTAAATTAATAAGGAGATGATGATATGGATTCAGAAAGAAAATACGCTCTGCAGGATTTGTATAAAAATATGCGTGTAAAAGTTTCACAGTTGAGTAATATATTGGATACATGTATGATTTTATTAGATACCGAGCTTCTGTCAGACAAAGATGTGGAAGGTACACTGGTTTATTTTGGAAATGGTGATACTAAAGAGTATACAGACTGGTTTCTGCAGGATCAAGCGATTACACCTGTTTATTTTAATAGTGAAGAATTAGAGGATGGAGTAGTATACGATGAATAAATTTGTTGTGGTAGAAATGGTTTCTAACATAAACGGTATAAACCTATTACATATGATGAAAAAATGAGTTGTTCTTCACTTAAATTCGAACATGCCGTAAGCAATTTTGATATTGCAGGTGTTTCGATAGCAAAGGACAATATTTGTAAATTATAATAGAAAGGGGAATATTTTGATAGGTATGGATATATTAAAAGATTGTGATGTACACATAGGAATCAGCAGAAAAAATGGAACGAATCTTTTGTTAGCTTGTCCAAACGACAGCATATGTGAAGAGTATTCAGATGCATTAGAGCAGCACTTTTCTATAAGTCGGGTATAACAATTATTTTTTGAATGTCAATGAAGTCTTGCATTTTCGCAAAATAATCCAGAAATATAAAATGAAATAGGAATACAGCAGCGCTCACACCTTACATAAATGTAACATCAGCCTCTCAAAATGTCACCTAAATCAATGTCAGCCCCCTCGTGATTATGTTAACATAACAGCATAAAGAAACAAGGAGGTCACAAAATGGCAGTATTATTAGAAGCAAAGTGCCTAAAAAAGATCTATACAACCCGTTTTGGAGGCAATCAGGTACAGGCTCTGAAAAATGTATCTTTTTTGGTAGATCAAGGCGAATACGTAGCGATCATGGGAGAATCAGGTTCCGGAAAGACGACCCTGCTGAATATACTTGCAGCTTTAGATAAGCCGACCAGCGGACAGGTGCTGTTGGATGGCAAGAATCTGTCAGATGTAAAAGAGAGGGAAATATCGTCATTCCGCCGGGATAATCTGGGATTTGTATTTCAGGATTTTAATCTGCTGGATAATTTCTCTTTACGAGATAACATTTTTCTTCCGCTTGTATTAAGCGGCAAAAGTTATCAGGAGATGAGTCAGAGGATTACTCCGATTGCAGCAAAACTGGGAATTACAGAGCTTTTATCAAAATATCCTTATGAAGTATCCGGCGGTCAGAAGCAGCGTGCGGCAGTGGCAAGGGCGCTGATTACAAATCCAAAGCTGGTGCTTGCAGATGAGCCGACGGGTGCTCTGGATTCACGCGCTACCGATGGCCTGCTGCGTATATTTAATGAGATTAACGGGGAGGGACAGACAATATTAATGGTGACGCATTCTACGAAGGCAGCAAGTCATGCCGGACGTGTACTATTTATTAAAGATGGTGAAGTGTTCCATCAGATTTATAGGGGTAATAGTTCCAATGAACAGATGTATCAAAAGATTTCTGATACGCTTACACTATTGGCGACAGGTGGTGAACAGAGATGACGAAAGGATTTTTTTTAAAGCTGGCTGCTGACAATATTAGAAAAAATGCAAGGACATATTTACCATATATATTGACCTGTATTTTGACGGTTGCAATGTATTATATCGTGAAGTCGCTATCGCTGAATCCCGGTATTGAACAAATGGCAGGCAGCAGTATGATAGCTTATACCATGTATTTGGGAAGTCAGATTGTGGCATTGTTTGCATTGATATTTTTGTTTTATACGAATAGCTTTTTGACTAAGAGACGCAGAAAGGAATTTAGTGTTTTTAATATACTCGGTCTGGATAAGAGGCATCTGTCAATCGTATTAGGATGGGAAACGGTCTATACTGCTTTAATTAGCCTTGCGGCAGGGCTGGGATTCGGCATGATTCTTGATAAAGTGATGTTTTTACTGATTGGAAAGGTAATAGGCGCAGAGATTATACTTGGTTTTTTTATTTCATCAAAAGCAGTGATAGAAACAGTAAGGCGGTTTACAATTATATTTTTATTAATCTGGGTAAATACAATCTGCCAGATTCATGTATCCAATCCGATTGAGCTGCTTCGGTCAGGCAGTGCAGGAGAAAAAGAGCCAAAGACGAAATGGCTGATCGCACTGCTGGGATTTGTATGCGTAGCAGCTGGCTATTATATCGCGATTACGACAAAAAATCCGGTTGCATCGATATTAGCGTTTTTTATAGCTGTAATTCTTGTTATTATCGGGACATATATGCTGTTTACGGCAGGAAGCATTGCATTTTTAAAAATCCTTAAAAATAATAAAAGCTACTATTATAAAACCAGACATTTTATAAGCGTATCAGGAATGATTTATCGTATGAAGCAGAATGCAGTAGGGCTGGCAAATATCTGTATACTCTCTACAATGGTGTTGGTCATGGTTTCATCTACGACCTCTATGATGGTTGGAATGGAGGATATACTAAAAGAAAGATATCCGACAGATTTTACTGTTTATTCCAATGAACCTAAATCAGAGGATGGAGAAAAGCTGTTTGATCAGATCCGCAGCCTTCAAAAAGAGCAGAATCAACATATTACAAACGAAATACAGTATACATTTCTTAATTTTTCTGCATATCGTAAAGGAGATACATTTGAAATAGGGACTGATTCTTATATCAATATGGTGAATCATATTCATATTTTGTTTTTTGTGCCGCTGTCTGACTATAATTCTGTAATGGGAGAAAATAAGACACTGAATGAAGGCGAAATACTGCTGTATTCCGAACGGGAACAGTATGACGATTCTGTATTGAAGCTGTTTGGAAAAGAATATAAGATTGTCCAGAAACTAGATAGATTTATTGGAAATGGATCGATGGCGGCAAATATATCAAGTGTACAGTTCATCGTTGTGCCGGGAATGAACGAGATGAATGAGATCTGTGAAAGGCAGAAAGAAGCCTTGAAAGGCAAAGATTCTGCCAGCAATATTCGCCAGATCTATGCTTTTGATACAGATGCAGAAAAGCATGAGCAGCAGATTTTTTATGAAAAGATGCGTCATTTGATAAAGCAGCAGAATTTTAATGGATATTCGGAGTCAAAAGCAGCTGCGGGAGTCGATTTTATCAGCTTATATGGAGGATTCTTTTTTATCGGTATATTTTTGGGCGGATTGTTTGTTATGGCGACAGTACTGATTATTTATTACAAGCAGATTTCAGAAGGATACGACGATAAAGAACGATTTGAAATTATGCAGAAGGTTGGAATGAGCCATAGCGAAGTAAAAGGCTCTATTCATACACAGGTGCTGACAGTATTTTTTCTGCCTCTGGTTGTGGCAGGTATTCATGTGGCTGCGGCTTTTCCATTGATGTCAAGGATATTGGCTGTATTGAACTTTACAAATACGACTCTGTATATTGTGTGTACGGTTATTTGTTTTCTTGTGTTTACGGTAATGTATGTGCTGATTTATATGCTGACGGCACGGACTTATTATCGAATTGTAAGCAATTAGAAGAAGATCTCCACAAGGGGAGACTTCGGTGTGCATGCCCCGCTTTGTACCCGCAGGGTATGATACGGATGATTCATCCCAAATTTAATCAATGCAGCCCGCTGTGCCTCATAAATCTGGGATAAATTATCCATATCATACCCTGCCTTCTCTGCAATTCACAACAGCCCCAAATCAGTAAATTTTTCTATATACTCAGCGCACACCTATAATCTCAAAGTATAAATAATGAAACATTTCGTCAATTACCAATGCCATATCCTTCATATACTCCTCATCTGAAAGCAGCTTTAGATGAAAAGGCTCTTCTCTCCACAAGCGGATGCCTATATCATGAGATTCGTAGTTTGTACTGAGCTGTTCGTCATCCAGATCATAGGAACATGGACTGTACTGTTTTAGAAAAACTACTAACTGCTCTGCGGGAACCTTAAATACATCTGTGTCAAAAAGCGTTATGAAACCATATTCCCTTAGTTGGTAATCAACCGCTATTTCTACAGCTTTCTCATCTCTGTACTCTACCATAAAAAAAAATGTATTGTTCATATATCGCTGTATAAAAGTTTCATCTTGTGGTCCCTGCAGGTCCCTTGATACTTCGACCTCACCGCCATCAGGCAGATTCCACTCAGCAGGGATCTGATTGACCGCATCCAGGATCTGGTCAGGTGTCATGCCTAATTTTAACGGCCCGATACCTACATGCGGAACGATTGGCATTATATTCATATTGACCTCCGTTAAATTCCAAAAAGCTTCGTATAATTCGCTAGACAGATCACTACTTCATTATAATACTTCTGCTGCAGACTGCCCGCGATACCTTCCGTATCATTATGTGATTTAAAATCATCTACTTCTTTTTGCAGCGCTTCTTCGTATTTTTTGTTTTTTAGCAAATCTGATACTTGATTCACATATGCTGCACTGCCATAACTTCCAGTTTCGCGATGATCTGCCGTCATCATTCTAATACAATATGCTTTCCTATAATCAAAATTATTTTTGCTTAATGCAGCGGATGCAACAAAGTGATGACGTTGACCTCCATTTGCAGAAAAACTGTCATAAGGCTTTGCTTCAAAGTTATATCTGCTCAATACATGCATATTAATATTATCATACTTATGGCTTTTTCCGTTATCTTTTACCGTAATATTATATTCAAATTTTTCTTTTACTCCCCATTTTTGCACACTCCATGTATACACAGGGCCGTTAGTGACAATACTTTTGCTAAAAGTCTTGCTATCCTTCTTTGCCCAAGTTTTATTATTAAGAAAATATCGAGTAATCGTGCCGGAGATTAAATCCAACGGATTGTCTGAGTCAACAAGAGCTGCATTTACAATAAATGAGTCAGATGTGACTGTATAGAATAAGTATCAAATATCAATAACTGTCCCCGAATTACTGCGTTGTGCAATGATAGTCCCTTCATCAATAATGTCTGCAGCTGTTTCAAATGGAAGGTCTAGATCAAATTTTTCGGTTAAATATTGAATATCATCAGATGTAATATCCGGCTCATTAATCGCTTCAGCTGCGCACTCCGCAGCTGCATTGTACACAGAATCCCTAATTTCTTCCTGCGCCTGATACAAATCATCCAATTCATCATTTTCAATTAAGAAACTGACAATCTCTGGATCTGCAAGAGCATCTGAAACTGAAAGCTCTTCTACATAATCAACCGATGGTTCTGCCGCAAATGTAACTACTGATATTGAACATATCATAGAAAGTGAAAGAACAACTGATAAAAATTTGTTCATTTAAAATTCTCCTATAGTAATATATTGATAAAAACTAAATTTGCTGTATTTCTAAAATCACCTCTACTACTATATTTTCAAATTGCATCCATAAATATATTATAATAAATTGCAAAAAAAGTCAACTGTGTAATTAATTATAATAAAACTTAATTCAAATTTCTCAACAGATATTTTCAAACAAATCCTAATATAAATGCCGCTTGGGAGTTCATCCATTTATTGATGGGAATATATATTTAACGACATAAAAAGACAGGCAGCAGAATACCAAATATGTATTGACAGAATTGTATTTTAGTTATATATTATACTTAGTAATACCAAATATAAAGGAATGAAAAATGAATGAAAAATATATTAGACAAATGAAAAAAGGAGTGCTTGATATGTTGGTTCTTAAGCTGTTGGAAAAAGATAGAAAGTATGGTTATCAGCTGATTAGTGAATTAAAAGAAAAAAGTGGAGAATTATTTATATTAAAGGAAGGAACTCTTTATCCGATTTTATACCGTTTGGAGGATGATGGGCTGGTAGTGAGTGACTGGAGCGGCCCTGAGGGAAAGAAAATGGCAAGAAAGTATTATCAGATCACAGCAAAAGGTCAGACTGCACTCAGCGAAATTGCCAGTCTATGGCTGAAAATGAGTGAGGGAATCAGGCAGATTATGGAAGGGTAGTCATGAAAAACAGCAGGTTATGAAAGGTTAGTCACTGAAATGGAAGGATAGTCAATGAAAACAGGCAGATTAATAGAAGCATAATTATTGAAGGCGAAGATTATGGAAGTGATGGAATGATGATAAAATTCGAACTGTGAAATCAGGCGGATGATGGAGGAATTAGATATGACAGCACAGACATATGTAAAGCAGATTGTAAAAAAAGTGAAATGTTCAAGGAAGAAACGAGATGAAATGCGCAGGCAGCTTCTGGCTGATGTAGAGATGGAAATAGAGCAGGGCGAATCACTCGAACGCGTGATGCTGCGTATGGGGGAACCGATCGCAATCGCAGAAGAATTTAATCAGAATCTGCCTGAAAAAGAACGCAAGATTTATAAAAGAGGCTTAGCAGTTAAAATCATAGGAATCATTGCAGCGATTATTGCTGTGCTTGCGGCAGCTGTCTTATGGTTTCTGCCGGTTGGAATGAAGATGGGCAGCAGCGGTAAGTTTGACAGCAGCATCATAGAGGAGCGGAGCAAGGAAATGATCCGTCTGCTGAATGCGGAAGATTTTGATACGATGATTGATCATTCTGATGAACAGATGCGCAGCATTCTAAATAAAGAAGTGATTGATTCTGCGAAAAAGCTGGCAGGAGAAGACTGGGGAGATTTTAAGGAGTTTGGGAAATGTTATATGATGGAGCAGAAGCAAAGAGGAAGGGTATATGCTTTCGTGCAGATCAATGCAGCATATGAAAATATTGGAATTACTTATACGCTGTTATTCAATGAGGATCTAAAGCTTTCTGGATTATATATTAAGTAATGGAATCAGCATTAGGAGGGGGTGATGTAACAGCAGTGAAGCGGAAGGCTGAATTGTAACGGAATGATCGAATTATTTTAAGGAGGGCTTGATATGGGAATATATATGATCTGGTCAGTGATCTGCGTCATAATGATGATCTTTGGGATCTGCGCATGGATTTCTAAAAGTCCGGTCAGATTTTGGAATGTTGGCCAAGAAATTCAGGTGAGTAATATTAAAAAATATAACCGGGCAGTGGCAAAGCTGTGGTTTGTTTTTGCGGCAGGTTTTGAAGTAATCGGACTGCCGATAATGGGCGGACAAAATTCTGCCGGGGTTGTGATTACGATATTAGGAGCGATGTTTTTGTCTATTGCCCTTATGATTGCATATACGCGGATTGAAAAGAAATATCGGGTATATTATAATCACGAGCGATGAAATTTTCCATATTGTTTTAGGAATTGGAGCTCTTGAATCGGCGTTATTGTTTCTTTTCACGGGTCAAAAACGCGCACCAGTTGCGCGTTCCGTGAGAATATGATTTAGGAGCGAGGGGCGATTTTGCGATGCAAACTTTCAAGATCGCCTCGAATCGTTACTATGAATGGCCTCAGGCCGTGAATAGTAACGCGTTATTGGTAAATTTTAGTGCTTGTCAGTATAAATAGAAAATTCCAGTATACAAAAGTGTAGGAATTGTGAGATGAGAATATTTATAATTTTTATTTAATGTTGAAAACTATATTTAGGCGAGGTGATTCATATGGAAAGTAATTTTATTGGTAATATAATAGGATTTGTCAGCTGTTTATTATGCGCCATGCCATTTTACATAATAGGTATATTTGGAAAGGGAAGTATTACACCGATAAATTTTTGGAGCGGAGATCAATCATTAAAGGACAAAATAAAAAATGTTTCAGGATACAATTTAGAAATGTCAAAGTTATATAAAGCATTTGGAACAGCTTTTATAGTCTGTGGAATCAGCTGGTTTATTTCAAATATTTTAGGAGTGGTTTCGATATTCTTGATCTGCACAGTAGGATTTTATATTGTATATAAAAGATATAAAAAAATTTTGCAGGAATTTTCTGAAATACATGAAGAAGACTGCTGAAAGAAAATTAAGTTAAGAGAAAACTGATTGAAACTTATATTGGCGCTTAAGAGTCGGCGTTGTTGGCAAATTTTACTGCTCATCAGTATAATATATTGAAAAGTTTGCTGCAGTAAAGTAATAGGAAGGGGAGGAAAAGCATGGGATTTTGGATATTTATGTTGGTTATGGAATTAATGCTGCCGATCATGATACTCGCATTTGGCGTATGGTTTCAAAAAAATCCGCCGGGACAGATGAATCCTATATTTGGCTATCGCACATGTATGTCTATGAAAAATATTGATACTTGGAATTTTGCTCATCGGTACTGCGGCAGATTGTGGATCCGACTTGGAAGCTTGACGGTTTCGATTACCATTTTAGCGATGCTGCCTGTGATTGGAAAAAATGATAATGTAGTGGGAGTATTTGGAGCTATATGGGTAACTGTACAGTGCATAGTATTATTGGTTCTGCCGATCATACAGACAGAAAAAGAGCTGCGCAGGAATTTTGACTCAAACGGCTGTCGAAAAAATGTCTAATCATATAGTCATGTTTCGGGATGTACTGCTTTCCATTATAGTGAGCACCATATATGTAAATCAATGTTATAATGCCAGTATAATATACAGTATCGTAAAGCTTATCAATAACAGCCGTGTGAGGGGAGCTGTCCTGTCTTCTGGTGACGTTGGAAGAATGCTTAGAAGCCCTTAGCATTCTGATCGATACACAGGCGGCAAAGCCGAAGCGGCATCTTTAGCTTCCGGCATTAAGCCGGGGTGTACTAGAGCGTGTTTGAAAAATGCTTTCTGCGAGATGTACCCACAGGGCATGATATGCTTCACACTTTGTGGAGAATTTATCCCAAATTTATGAGTCGTAGCGGGCTACGTTGATTAAATTTGGGATGAATTCTCCGCAAAGTGGGGAGTGCAGATCGCAGGAATGATTTTTCAAACACGCTCTAGGTGCCGCGACCGTCCGGCTGCCACAGCGCAGATGCAGAATGCTTAGGGATTCTTAGCATTTTGTAAAAGTCACCAGAAGACGGGACAGCTCCCCTCGCCCGGCGGCCGGATATCTACAATGTATCACTTATCTAAACTGTAACAAATTATCTTATAAAAGTATGGTAAAATATAGTCAAGGTGTGTTAAAATAAGGAGGGTTATCAGTAACAGGTTGGATGATTCGGCCTGTTACAGTTATTTGTTGTCAATGGCGCAAAGAAAATTAGGAGGAAAGCAATGTCAGATTTAAATTACGATAATATTATGGAATGCCTGGATGTATCGGTTCGTCCAGATGGAGTAGATGGAAGCGGCAGTTACAAGTTCGTATGCAAACTGGAGCATACAGGTCATCAGTCATATGAACAGTCATTTGGAGTATATTTTTCTACAGAAGTTTCTGTTGTAGAAGTACCAGGAGACGTAGAAGCGCAGGTAAGGGGAAATCATGTAACATTTAGACGTTATAATCAGATGAGTGACAACGGATTGGTAGAAATCTGGGTAAAGCTGTCGGCCGGCGAACAGCCAGAGGTTACAGGCATTACGGATATTACCTGTCTGCCGGAAGAAGAGGGTGCAGAAATAAGGGTGATACTTGGCCCGGTGCAGAAAGCAATCTGTGAAAGAAGAAGCGTAAGAAGCTATAAGCCTGAAATGCTGTCAAAGCATATCATCGATCAGATCATGCGGGCAGGTACTTATGCAGCATCCGGCATGAACCGTCAGTCACCGATTATTATTGCTGTTATTGATAAGGGTGTGCGTGACAAACTGTCTGAATTGAATGCTAAAATAATGGGTAACGAAGATTCTGATCCATTTTATGGCGCTCCAGTTGTGCTGATTGTTTTGGCTGATAAGGACAAGCCTACTTATATATATGATGGAACCCTTGTGATTGGAAATATGATGCTGGCAGCAGAAGAGCTGGGAATCGGCAGCTGCTGGGTACATCGAGCAAAAGAGGAATTCGAATCTGAATTTGGAAAAGAGCTGCTGACCAGACTTGGAATCACTGGCAATTATGAGGGCATTGGACATCTGGTGCTGGGTTATGCAGATACAGAGAAAAAGTCGGCTGAGCCTCGTAAAGAAAACTATACTTATTATATTGACTAAAAACAATACAGTGAAAGTAAATGAGAGTATTTAAGGAAAGAGTACTTTAAATACTCTCATTTTGTGTTATAATTTGCATTAGGGATAAAAGTGATTTATCGAGGGAAAATATAAAGAAAGTATGGAAAAGTGTGGAATAGATTTGAAAAGTAAAGTATAATAAGAAAATAATAAACATTTGCTGGGATTTCAGGCAGCAGTTGAAAGGAAGAAAAGCATGGATTTTCTTGAATGAAAGTGAGGCGTATGTATTATGAAAAAGAAGAATCCAGTGTTTTTGCTCATAATGGTGTGTCTGATGCTGTTTTTGTTTCCTGCATCCATTCACGAAGCAAAAACAGAGATCAGGCTGAGCAAAAAAAATATCAGTCTGACGGTCGGGGAAATAATGAAGCTGGAAATTGGAAAAACCAAAAAAGATGTCCAATGGTCAAGCAGCAATTCTGAAATTGTAAAAATAACAAAGATTTCCCAAGGCTGTAATGCAGTCACGGTCAAGGCTGTAAAAGAAGGCACAGCAAAAATCATATGTACATCGGACGGCCAGACAGCAGTTTGTAAAGTAGTTGTCAAAGCTGCACAGGCAGCAGAACCTAATAAGCCTAAGAATAAAAAACCGAAAAAAGATCTTGTAATTCCCAAAGACCCTGCACCCAATCCGATCGATGAGGAAATTTGTGAAGTAAAATTTGACGCGAACGGAGGGAATATAACAGGGATTACACCCGGCTCTATAAAAGTCATCAAAGTATCTAGTGGTTCAGCAATCGGTGAGCTTCCTGAGGCAGAACGTTCTGGACATAAATTTTTAGGATGGTTCCGTACTGAATCTGAATGCAGTCTTGAAGTTAAAGAAAGTGACATAGTTACAGGCGGCTGGATGTGCTATGCTCATTGGGAAGAATTATTAGAAGCCGAGTATAACGGTAAAAATGTAATTGTCAATACGCTGGTAAATAAAGATGACATTAAAGTGACACTCGGTGGAATACCTAAAAATGATTTTGTTATAAAAGATTATCAGATTAAAGAAGGAGAGAACATCCTTGTTATTGTCTGCGATGGAAAAGAGACGACGATTAAAGTAATCGGTATATTAAATGATAATCCAGACAGGCCGGATCAGCCGGACAAGCCAGATCAGCCGGACAAGCCGGATACACCAGATAAACCTGACCAGCCAAATAATCCAAGTACGCCGTCACAGCCGTCTGTACCAAAAGTCACAGTCAGCTTTCGTACGGAAGGAGGTTCTTCTGTAGCTGATTTGAGCGTGGAAGCAGGAAATACACTTTCTTATATTCCGACAAGCACCCGAAACGGATATTTTTTACAAGGATGGTTTACTGGAATAGGCGGTACGGGGAGTATGCTTACGACATCTACCAGAATTAATACAAATATGGTATACTATGCATATTGGACAAGGACGAATCAAATACTGAGCGGTATCAGGGCATACTGTAATGGAACTGCTTATGCAGGAGATAATGTATATACAAAATTAATTGTAACAGCGTATTATTCAGACGGATCTATTGAGAATATAGCAAATTACAATGTGTCACAGTCTGTTTTTCAGGAAGGAATTAATAATATTACAGTTTCATATGCTGGTTATATGCAGAATTTATTAATTACCGCATATGCCAGGATAAGGACAGTGAAGGAAATTTCTGCAGAGTTTAAGGGCGGAAAGGCGCCTGTCGGGCCATTTTCGTATTATGGAAATTTAATTGTGACAGCTTATTATTCAGATGGTACTGCTGAATCAGTCTCAGGCTATACATTAAGTACTCAGACCATCGAAGCAGGAACAAATGTCATTTCCGTATTTTATGAAGGCCAGAGGGCGAATTTTTCAGTAGTCGGCTATCGACGCAGCTCAGTTATTCTTAAAAATGTACCAGATATGACGAGCTTATGGGTGACGGAAGGCGGCAAATTATTAGAAGTGCTGAATAGTTATGTACCTGTAAGAGCAGGCTATGTGTTTGATGGATGGTATCTGGACGAGGGATGTACACAAAAAGTATCACCGACTGCAGTTGCCATGCAGGATATGACCGTATATGCAAAATGGAACAAACTGTATGAATGGGCTTTAAACAGAAAGAAAGCAACGCTAAAGAAAGGAAAAAAGATCTGGCTTTCAATCGACGGGCTCGAAAACAGTCGTATTACTTGGACAAGCTCGAATAAAAAGATTGCTTCTGTCACAAAATCAGGCAGAGTAAAGGCAAAAAGGAAAGGAACTGCATACATCACAGCCGTTACATACGATGGAAGCATTTTAATATGTAAAATAAAAGTGAAGAAAAACAAATGATGCCATAAAGATGAATGTGAATAGTAACACGAATTGTAATAAAAGATATAGGATCATGGTAAAAAGATTATATTTTGATGCATTATTGTGGTAAAATAGAAAGGAGGGATAATTGGTTTTAACAGTTCGTGATATAAAATGAACAAGCCGAAGATCTAATAAGGAAATGAATAAAAAGGAGGTAAGATTAATGATTCGGGCTGGAAAAAGAAAATATGTAACCATTCACCTATTAACATTTGTAATCGCAATTACAGCATGTCTGTTTGCATGTAAAAATATGCAGGCATATGCAGCGCAGGGAATCAATGTGAATTACCGCACACAGGATGAAATTCGCGCTTATGTAAGAAACAGCGGGGCTATGACGTCAAGCAACCTAAATTTTGTAAGAAACCCTTATTTTCAGGCACCTTTTGATGCGGGCGCTTTGTCTTTCGATACACAGCAGTCAGCAGCAAATATGGTCAATCAGATGAGATATATTGCCGGTTTATCTGGTGTAGTATCAATTAATGATGAGTACAGCCGATATGCACAGGCCGCAGCTTTTGTAAATTATCTGAATGGAACCCCGCAGTCAAAAACTCCGGCACGGCCGTCAGGAATCAGTGATACATTATATATGATGGCATCCTTAGGAGCAGAAAGGTCAAATCTGGCTTGGTCATCATGGTCAAATCGCGGATTAAATGATACGATCGTTTCAGACTGGATGAATGATGGGGACACAACAAATATTTATACGCTGGAACATAGAAGACGTCTGCTGAATCCTCTGACAAACCAGATTGGTTTCGGTGCGGTGAGCGGCCCAAGCGGAACATACAGCTGTGCCTATACTTATGAAAATAACAATGCGTGGTCAACGGAAACTGGTGTAGCATGGCCGGCACAGAATATGCCGGTAGAATATTTCTCAGCATTATATCCATGGAGTATCAGTATGGGACGTCAGGTCAGCATGAATGATATAAGCGTAGTGCTTACAAGGATGTCGGATAATAGAAGATGGTATTTTTCACGCGGGTCATCAGATGGTGATTTCTGGGTGAGCAATGACAATTTTGGACAGACAGGATGCATTATATTCCGTCCGTCATTGCAGACTTTAGGATCTTATCAGCCGGGAGATACTTTTTTAGTAACTGTAAGCGGAGCGATCGAACCGATCAATTATACTGTGCAGTTCTTCTCTTTAGGGAATACTAGTCCTACAAGGAATATGTATACGGTTACATTTGAGAGTCAGGGAGGAAATGCAATCGCGCCTATAACAGTAGAAGAAATGGGAGTGATTCCGTCACTGCCGACTCCTGCAATGCAGGGTGCAGAATTCCTGGGATGGTTTACTGGAAAAGATGGAGATGGAGCACAGCTGACCAATACTACACGGATTTCACGCAATACCACATATTATGCGCACTGGAAAAGAGAAAAGAGTCTGACAGGAATCACAGCGTTTTATAATGGAGCAGCGATCGCTGGAACAGATGTCAGCAACAATATGGTGGTAGGCGCGCGTTATTCAGATGGATCTTCTCAGAGGGTGTATGACTTTACCGTATCGCAGAAAACTCTGCTAGAAGGAAGAAATACAATAACAGTATCTTATGGAGGATACAGTGAAGTTGTAACTGTAACGGCAGAAAAAATGGATGCGTCCTCCCAGTATTATGAGTTTACATTTAATGCGAACGGCGGCAGGAATCTTGGTCGCAATAAAATAGTCATTCCGGCAGGAGATGCCATTGGCACGCTTCCTGAAGCAGAGAGGGAAAATTATACATTCGATGGCTGGTATACAGAAGCGACAGGCGGGCAGAAGGTATTTGCACTGACAGTACCGGATGGTTCAGCTACGTTGTATGCACAATGGTCTGGTACGAAGAAGCCTGGAAAGGCAGGTACTCCAGTGTTATCTTCTAATAAAAGCGGACAGCTGAAAATAAAATATTCCAAAGCATCCGGGGCAGAAGGGTATCAGATTGCATATTCTACAAATAGATCTTTTTCAGAAAGCTCTACAAATAAGATTCTGGCAACGTCTACGAGCAAGACGGTGAAAGATCTCAAAGAAGGCAGGAAATATTTTGTCCGGGTACGTGCTTACTGTTTCGATTCAACAGGTAAAAAAATCTATGGGCCATATAGTTCGAAAAAAGGCTTGAGAGTACAAGAGTGATTTTGAACTGAAAAAGATTGAGACGCAGTTGTACTGTTATCTTTATTAGAATAGTGTAAAGCTCCGCAGTTAATCTGCTTTCATTCCTAAGAATGACGGCGGTCGTGCTGCGGAGTATTTTGTTATGTTTAAGGTACTTTTCACAACCAATGTCATTAACTTACACCTCCGGTTTTTGACATGCACTCTCGAAAAAATATCCTGTGCATAATTATGAAGTATTTTATGATCGATGTACCAGCAAACCTTAAGTTAATGACATTGTTTCACAATGCAGCCACTTTCTGGCTGGGGTATGAAAAGTAATATGTTTAATCACCATTTATTTATGTTCTGGATAAAATACAATGCATGTGTTATAATAATAAACATCATTTGGGCAAAGGATAGCGTATGAAGTGGAATATTGAATGGGTAGATTTAAAAAATATAGAACAAATGGCAGCTGAGTGCTGGCGTATGAGCGACCGGCAGCTGATGCAGTACTGCAAAGAATTGTGGGAAAAGAGGGAATTAGTATTTGCAGGTGAGCTTGGAAAGGAATTTTTTCGGCTGTTGTGTGAATCTGTAGACCGTGGTACGACATTTGACTGGGCAAAGCTGCAAAAAGACGTCCGTTTGATGCTGGAAATGATACAAGATGGACAGGGGCAGGATGAGAATTATTGGAAGAGTCAATATCAAAATTTGACAGAACAGAATACTGCTTATTTTTATACAGCGTTTGGCAGAAACTTTACAGTACATCTTGCAGAAAAGCTGGAATTGGAGGTTAGTGAGAGCCAGAAGATGCTGCGCCGGGATATTCATATTATACAAGGAATCTGTGACGCTTGTAATTGGGAAGATGAGGCAGCAGTACAAAAGGCGCTTGCTATTCTAAAAAAGAAAGAGAAAAATTCCTTTTCAAGCTGGCTGGGAGAAGGATTTGTAAATCTTCTGGAAGAAAAATACGGAAAAAAACAGGAAACAATTATAGAGACGCTGCCAGAACCGGAACCAGAGCCGGAGAGGCATGGATTTTTTCTCAGGAAACGATCCTTAGCATCCAGGCTGTTATTTATGGCGCTTATTAGTGTTTCCATAAGCTTTGTGGGCTTTTTTCTATATATAAGGATACAAGGAGAACAGGGCGGGGCTATAATTACGAGTTTTAAGTCTGTGTTAGAATCAGTTTCATCAGGTAAAAAGTATAGTGAAGATATAGACACAAAGGCGGATAATGACGGATACAGAGATTATACAGAGACTGTTGCAGATGCGAATGAGAAACTGGCAGGAGGCGTACTAACAGAACAGGATGTAAGCACGTCTGGTCAGTATAACATCCAGTCAGCTGACGGTCTGTCTACGGGTGAGAATAAGGAGACCTATACAGTACAAGGGGAAGATACTTTTTTCACGCAAAATGGAAATGCGGTATCAAAAGAGGAAAATACAGATACGGCTTTCGGAAGGGATCATGACGAAAAAGATGCAGCATCAGACAGCAGTATTAGCGACGAGCAGAATGGGTCAGATACATTAGATGAGAACACTGCTGTCACAGGGAACCAAAACAGCAGTCAGCTGATTGATCTGCCGGATATACTGCCGCAGTACAAGTCATTTTATAAAAGATATCCAGATTTATTTGGCTGGCTGAAAATATCTGGTACAGAGATCGATCATCCAGTCATGCAGTCAGATGATGAAAAAAGAGGCGAACGATATTATTATCTACATCGTGATTTTACAGGAAAGAAAGCAGAAGAAGGTTCTTTATTTGTAGAAAGCAGGAGCAGCAGCTTTCCGCAGGATGACAATACTGTTATCTATGGACATAATATGAGCAGCGGACATAATTTTGGATTATTGGAAAAGTATAAAGAGCCTGATTTTTATGAGTCTCATCAGACAATTCAATATGACACTATATATGAAACGGGAACTTATCAGGTGGCAGCTGTTTTGATGAGCAGGGTATTATATCAGGAGGAAAAAGGGTTTCGTTATTATCGGTTTTACAATTACAGTACGGATAGTGAGTTTCAGGAATGTGTTGATTTTATAAAAGAAAACAGATTATATGATACGGGGGTAAAGCTGCAATATGGGGACAAGCTGCTGATGCTGTCTACTTGTGAATATTCGCGTGAGAACGGGCGGTTGGTGGTTGTAGCTAAGCGTATTGAGCAATAACCTAAAAGTAAAAAATTAATTTTACATTTTGGAAAGCGGCAGGGGCAGATGAAGGAAAATTTAGAAATAAAAGGGATAAGCGCTGCTTATGACTGGCAGAACATTTATTTATCGATATCATCTGTGTGGGTCATTTCTAAATCCCATTCATCTGGATCTACTGCATCTTCTGCATAGGATTTTAAAGATTCTATAATATTAATCGCAGATATAAGCTTATTTTCTAATATATTATTTAATATTTTCAAAAAATGTTCTTTTTTAGTCATTTGATTACCATATCCTTTTAAAGCACATAATCTCATTTATGCTATTGACAGTATAAATGAGATTATTCATTTTGTAAAGTATGTTGTGAATCCTTAGAGAAAAATATGTTACAGTGCAGCTTTCGGCTTTAATGTTACGGAATCCGGCTCATTGAAAGTTCGCCTTTGACGAGGAGCAGGATTCCCTCTTAGCGTTCTTACGTACTTTGCTGTTAATGCAAGGTACTGATCTGCACTATAACAAAAATATGTTACCGCACAGATCAGTATGTAAGAATACATAGATTGAGCCGAGAGAAAATTAAAATAAACAATATTTTTTCGTTGACAAATAATGACTATCGTGATAGTATTTATATGAAATCACTATTGCAATAGTCATTTTCAAGGAGATGAGATTATGGAATTAAAATTATTTGATTCAGAGCTAAAGGTCATGGATACGTTGTGGAAGTCCGAACAGGATTTGTCTGCCGGGCAGATTGCCAAAATTCTGGAGGAAGAGATTGGCTGGAATCGAAATACAACGTATACGGTAATCAAAAAGTGTATTGCAAAGGGTGCGATCGAGCGCCGGGATCCCAAATTTATCTGTCATGCGTTAGTTTCAAAGCAGCAGGTGCAGAACTATGAGACGGATGAACTGATAGACAAGATGTTTGACGGATCAAAACAAAAGTTTTTTGCAGCTTTTTTGTCTGATGCCAGACTCACAGAGGATGAAGTCGCACAATTAAAAGGGATGATTTCTGATTTGTCATGAAATTAACAGTGAAAGCGGGGACAGAAATATGAGATTGTTGGAAATGAGTATTTCTGCGGGAGTACTGATCATACTTCTGGCGCTGATTCGCATGATGGGATTTTCCAGGCTTCCCAAGCGGATGTTTGTACTGCTGTGGATCATTGTATTAATCAGGCTGATTCTGCCAATTAGTCTTCCGCTGAAAAACGGAATAGCAACGCCTGTTTTACAATTTTTACAGAATGGTCTGAATAGGCTGAATCATATGGGAGGGTCAGTAGACACTGGATTGGGCAGTATGCAGAAAGCAGTTGCGTCGGCGGTTAAAGACAATGTGGAAAATGATATGCTCAGATCAGGAGAGATTTCGCTGGCTGTGTATGTCATATGGATAATCGGAGTGGTTGGCTTTGGTATCTATTTTGCGTATTCTTTTGTAAAAGAATACCGTATGCTGGCACAAGCAATTCCTCTGCAGCAGGTATGCAGTGAGAATGGGGAACTTTCTGAATCATATGATACAGCCTGCAGGCTCGTGAATTTACATAAGAACCATAATAGAAAGGGGCAGCTGCTTATTTACGACAGGATACAGTCCCCTTTAGTATGGGGAGTCGTCAGACAGAGGATTGTGTATCCCAAAAATCTGAAAAATGCAGATCCATCGCAGATACAGTATATGCTGACTCATGAAATGGTTCATATGAAACGAAGGGATAATTTATGAAAACTGTTATCCGCAGCAGTTGTATGCATTCATTGGTTTAATCCAATGGTATGGGTAATGTATCTCTTGTTAGCGAGAGATTTGGAGCTTTCCTGTGATGAGCATGTACTGGCATTGTATGGCAGTAAGAGCAGGGAAAAATACGCTATGACACTTTTATCTCTTGTACAGAATCAAAATGGAAGGACGTTGTTTTGCAGCGGATTTGAAAAAAATCCGACGAAGGAAAGGATAGTGGCAATTATGAATTATAAGAAATTGACGAAAACGGGTATTTTTAGTGCAGCTCTATTATTAGCTGGGGCAGTAACCGTATTTGCATCAAATGATAAAGCAGCAGCATCTGGCAGCAGCGCGCAGGAGAATGCGCCTGCATCCAGTGTGAAAGCAGCAGACTATTTAGAAGTCTCCGAAAAAGAAAGGGATGATGAAAGTGATTTGGTTTACTATACAGTCGTAGAGTCATCGGATGATGATAAGAGCGGGAGACAGGGAAAGCCAAAGAGTGGTGAAAAAGATACAGAAGATATCGTCCTGCATATCATAGATGGAGAGAACGGTAACGAAGGACTGACAGATGGTAATTATTATATAGAAATAGGCGATATTGAATCTGCGCAGCTGGGCAAGGCTGATGATGGGTCAAAGGAGCCGGAAATTGTCAATATAGCCGGGAAAAAGTATTCGATTAAGAATATAAGGTTTATTAAAGATTAAGATTGAAAGACTGCTTGGGCATTGCGGGCAGTGGATACAGCATTCAGCATTGTCTGAATGCTGTATTTCTAAATCTTTATAAGAAAGTATCTGGTCTTTAAAAGAAAAACATAATAATAATTCCATAACTTTATAATATTAATGAAAATTTATATTATTAAATTTTTATTTAATGATAAAAATAAGAGGTTTCCTAAACAGATGTTTCAGAATATTCATACAACGAAGCTTGAAGATTTAATAAAGTGTAAAATTTTTTTGTTGACTATATGAAGAATAGATACCAGTTTATTTTTAATCAAGAGGTAAATATAATCAATATCAATCAAATCTGTACAAGAATCTTATCGTAATCAGATGTATTTCTGCCAGGAAAATCAATAAAAGCGTAAAATTTATAAGACAATATCTTAAAAAGAACATTAAAAAATTACAAATTAAAATATAAAGTTTATGTAAATTTTCTTTGATTTTTATTTTTATATTTTCTAAAAATTTGTTAGTTAGCAAATTCAAGAGCAGAAACTTAAAACAATAGAATATTATAAAAAAAATAAAATCAAACTAAATATATATAATTTGAGAAAATAAATAAATTTTACTGATTATAATTATATAAAAATGCGTACAAAAATAGAATAAAATCATATTCAAAATTAATTAATTATTTTTTTTAGAAATAATGTAGTTATTTTTTAAATAATATAATAGAACTAAAAAAATAAACCAAAGAAATTAACACTGTTTTATTGTATAAATGCAAAAATTATAATAGCATCATATTATAAAAAACATAACATTACTAGGATAAATTATATAATATGCAAAAATATGCATAAAATAAAATGAGCTGGATAAAGTCAATTTTAATCATTAGCATTTGAAAAGTGAAATATTTGAAAGGTGAAAGAAGTTGATTTTTGTTGTGGTGCGTTTTGCGAACCAAATTTTCAATCCGTCAATGGTCTGATTTCCCGCAGCTCTGCTGAGAACAAATTTTTACCGAGTAAAGCGAGGTTGGGGCAAACACTCCGCAGTTCAACCATTTTGCAAATATTTGGTATCCAATTCTGTGAAGCTGGCATTGTGTTTTTACTAAAATGCTGTTACAATTAATATAAATAATAACTTAGACTTAACGAATAAGCGATAGGGTTTTGAGTATCTATAAATTGGTTATGCAGCGGCAGCAGGCTGGAAGGCAGCTTGTAACCGTTCAATCAGCTTTGTTTATGATCTAGACAGGAGGTAATGATATGATTGATTTTATGTTATCACCAGTATTTATATGGCTGGTATTAATGTGTATATTTATTATTGTAGAAATTATTACAGTCGGCCTAACGAGCATATGGTTTGCGGGAGGTGCATTGGCGGCTCTGCTTTCAGCAATCGTAGGGATGCCGCAGATCGTGCAGATTATCTTATTTTTTGCAGTATCTTTTATATTTATATTTTTTACGAGGCCATTTGCGCTAAAATTTGTAAAACCTCATAATATAAAAACAAATTATGAGGAAATTATAGGCAAGGAAGTGCAGGTCACTGACCGCATTGACAATCGGGCAGGTACGGGTACTGCCGTGTGTAACGGTCAGGAATGGACGGCAAGGAGTATGGAAGATGACATCATTATTGAAGTTGGAGAGTCTGTGCAAGTGATAGACATCAGAGGAGTAAAATTATTTGTAAGACCAAAATAATCAAGCAGCCATGTGGATGAGTTGTTATTGTCCGCATTTCGACTATCAATGAATTTGTTTCAATGAATCTTGTCGTTGAAGGTTTGTGTTTGGTGAAGAAATAAATTGAAATAGATGGAGGAAGTCATGAAGCTAGGGATGACATTTGAAGGAGGAGCGAATAGAGCCATTTTTTCCTGCGGTGTGATAGATGCTTTTTTGGAAGAAGATCTTATGCCGGATTATTTTATCGGAGTATCAGCAGGAATTGCCTATGGGGTGTCATATTTATCGCGGCAAAAGGGGCGCAACTGGGAGATTACGGAAAAATACATTCATGATAAACGATACATGGGCATGCATCATTTATTTAATAAAGAGAAAAAGGCTTATTTTAATGTAGAATTTGTTTTTTCGGAAATACCGAATAAATTGGTGCCGTTTGATTATGATGCATTTGCGGGGTTTCCTGGAGAGGTTATAGCCGGTGTGACAAATATTCACAGCGGCAGGGCAGAGTATCTGCATGTGCCAAGAGGGCGTGCAATGAATGATTATCTGGTAGCCAGCTGTTCACTGCCGGTGCTGTTTCAGCCTGTTAAAATAGGAAAGCATTATTATCTGGACGGTGCGATTGCGGACGCGATTCCTTATGAGCAGGCAATAAAATCCGGGTGTGATAAAAATATCGTAGTTTTGACCAGAAGCCGGGATTATATCAAAACGGCAGAGCGTATGGCTGGAGTCGCAGGAGCGTTGTATAAGCAGTATCCAAAACTTTTAGAGACACTAAAGAGCCGGACGAATCGTTATAATGCATGTATGAAAGATCTGCATAGGCTAGAGGAGGCTGGTGAATTGTTTGTGATTGCGCCAGATGATACCTTAGGTGTCGGTCGTGTGGAGTCTGACCAGAAAAAACTGCGCAGATTATATGACGAAGGATATCGGATTGCAAAAGAACAGATGCCTGCGTTGAAAACTTATTTGAATAAATAAAATAAGCCAGACTAGCTGCAGGTCCATATAATCAAAAATCTGCCTATTGCTTGTGAAGCAGGCTCAAATGAAGCGAATTATTTCATTACTTTGAAAATCCCATCGCGGGGGAGTTTTCATTAGTATTATAACTTATACTGATGATCAGTAAAATTTGCCAACGACGCCGACTCACGAGTGCCAATATAAGAAGCTATATGGAAAATTTTATCGTTCGTGAGTATATAAAAGAGGAAGGAAAGGTTGAACACATGCCGGGGTTTACGACACATTATTTATTTGGGGTAAAAAATGTTAAGCAGCTGAAAAATAAAGATGAATGCCAGATGTTATGTCAGAGTATTGATAACTACAGAACAGTGTTTCAATTAGGACTGCAGGGGCCCGACATATTTTTTTATCATCTGGCATCACAGTTAAAAAGAATCCGGCCTGGTTCTATTGTACATACGAGATCAACGGGTGATTTTTTAAGATGCCTGATGGAAGCGCCTGAATTGTTTTGGAAAGAGGGTGAGAAGCAGGCTGCGCAGGCATATGCAGCCGGATTTATTGGACACTATCTGCTGGATACACAGATGCATCCATATGTATATTGTATAACAGGAGTCGGAGATGAGCTGGAGAAAAAAGGTTACGCAGATCATATCGGGCTGGAATCAGATATTGATGCCTGCCTTTTGATGCGTTATAAGAAATGCCTGCCATCCAGATTTCCGTATGGCAGGACAATTATGTTTGATTCTGACACCCTACAGATGATTGCGACGGTATTATACTATGCATATAATGTGGTTTTTCCAGAATTGTCTCTTTCAAAAAGCTTTCTGGCCAGAGCCGTTCATTCTATGCAGTTTGGGACTATGCTCACATACAATCCGCATAATTACAAACGACAGGTTGTATCAAAGGTAGAAAATTTTATTATGGGACATCCTGTGATCTCTACAGTAATTCCAACAGATCATCTGAAATGTTATGAAGATCCGCTGAATCTACAGCATAAGCAGTGGCATAATCCTTGGAAAACGAGTATGTGTTCGACTGACAGCGTGCCTCAGATGATAAAAAAAGCCTCCGGAAAATACCAGAAGGCTTTAAAGTATCTAGACTATTTATATCAGGCAGAACAGTTTGAAGAGGACTACGATAACCGACTGGAAGATCTGTGCCGATTTTTGGGACAAAAGTCCTTTCACAGCGGTTTAGACTGGATATTGGGTGAAGAAATAAATTCTTCAATCTGATGCCATACAATATCCATCAGGCGGCGTCGGGTTTCTACACCTGCCCAGGCAATATGCGGTGTAATTATCAGGCGGCTGCTGTCCTTGATGGATTTTAATGGATTGTTTTCGGCCATAGGTTCTGTACAGAGTACATCAAGTCCGGCAGCAGCTATTTCTCCAAGATTGAGCGCATCTGCCAGATCCTGTTCTACAACAATCGGGCCGCGGCCAAGATTTAAAAAGACAGCAGATTTTTTCATTCGCTCAAACGCTTCACGATTCATCAGGCCCTGCGTCTGTTCGGTCAGCGGAGCGTGGACAGAAATAATATCGGACTGTGATAATAAGGTCTCAAAGGAAACGCGCTCATAATCTGGATGATTATTTTTTCCCGTAGTAGAATAATAGATCACATGACATCCAAACATGGAAGCGATCTGGGCTACTCTTTGTCCGATTGCACCTAATCCGATAATTCCCCATGTCATGCCGTTCATTTCATGAAATACATTTGCGAAATGTGTAAAAGTCGTATTATTTACATATGCTTCGCTTTTTACGTAATCATCATAATATGGCAGCTTCTCTAATAGGTAGAATAATAGTGCAAATGTATGCTGTGTGACACATTCTGTAGAGTAGCCTGCGACATTGCGCCATGCGATATTTTTCTGTGCCAGATATTCTTTGTCTAGGTTATTTGTCCCAGTAGCTGTGACACAGACCAGCTTTAGATGGGAAGCTTTGGATAGAGTATCTGCATTGACTGTCATTTTGTTTACGATAATAATATCTGCATCAATAATCCGTTCCCGCATCTCATCTTCGGTAGAAAATCCGTAGATTGTAACGCTTCCTAGTTTATCAAAGCTGCTTAGATTGAGATCTTGGCCGATCGTGTCGGCATCCAGTAGTACGATATTCATAGAAAAGACTCCTTTCGTTAAAACAATTATTGTAATAGAATGCTGAATGGGTATAGTGTTTAATAAATGAGCATTTTTTTCTTAAAAAAATAAAAATTATTAACCATTGTCGGCATATTCATGATACAATATTATCACTTATTCAGTTTAAGTACCAGATTTTACCTTTAATATTAATAGATTAGCATTTGCAGATGGTTACAGTTCAGCCTTCGGCTTTACTGTAACTAAATCTAGCCCATTGGAAGTTCGCTTCGTGAAGGGATTCTAAGAGTCAGTAGCGCTTGTTCAGAACTGACCGAATCGGAAGGAAGAATGAATTCGCTCTTGACTCAATTTACGCTTTCTAACGCACCTTGCAGTAAATTCAGAGTACCGGGCTGGACTTTTACTGCAGATGCAACTACGGGAGATACAACCATATGTCTGGAAAAAAGAAAAATATGCTGCTCCAGGGTGGAATTTTGGCCGGAGCGGGTCTGATCACAAAAATAATCGGTTTTGTTTACCGCATTCCAATGAGCAATATGATGGGAGAGGAAGGAAATGGATTATATTCAGTAGCATTCGGGATCTATGGGATCGCATTGACCATATCTTCCTACAGCCTGCCGCTGGCAGTTTCGAAAATGGTGTCAGCCAGAGTTGCGAAGGCGGAATATCAAAATATGATAAAAATTGTGGCGAATGCGCTTGTATATGCGGTTGTTGCAGGGCTGATTGCTATGAATGTTCTTTTTTTTGGGGCTCATGCGCTGGAAGCACTGTATCACAAGCCGGGGCTTGCAATGCCGCTTCGTGTGCTTGCACCAACTACTTTTGTGGTTGCTATGCTTGGTGTTTTTCGCGGGTATTTTCAGGGACATGGGGATATGGTTCCCACATCTCTGTCACAGATTTTAGAGCAGATTGTTAATGCTGTTATCAGTGTAATTGCTACATGGTGGTTTACAAAGATTTATATGGGCAAGGAGCAGGCAGCATCATTTGCAGCTGCAGGAGGTACGCTGGGAACATTGGCGGGCGCGTTAAGTGCAATGCTGTTTGTTGTATTTTTGTTTGTGGCTTCGCGTAAGCAGTATATGAGCCAGTTTCATCCAGATGAAAAGGTAGAGACTACAGAAAGTATATATAAAGCATTTTTTCTGACCGTAATACCAATTATTTTGAGTCAGACAATTTATCAGATTGGCTATACGATTGATGATCTAATGTTCGGAAGGTTAATGCTTCTGCATGGATATACCGATCAGGTGGCTACTTCACTGCAGGGGGTTTTTAATACACAGTATAATCAGCTGGTAAATCTGCCGGTAGCAATAGCAACTGCGATGGCATCATCTACGCTGCCGAGTATCATGCTTTCAAGAATGCAGAATGATACCAATGCTGTGCATCAAAAAATCACGCAGATAATCAAAGTCAATATGGTCATCGCATTTCCGTCCGCAGTTGGCCTTGCTGTATTATCGGAACCGATTATGCAGATGATGTTTCCAAGACTGGTGACTTATCGGTCGCAGGCAGTTATGCTGTTGGCGGCAGGTTCAAGTGCTGTTGTGTTCTATGCTTTGTCAACACTGACCACTTCGATTTTGCAGGGAAGCAATTTTATGAGGCTGCCTGTGATACATTCTGGAATCTCATTAGGAATACATGTAGTCTTATTAGCAATTTTACTTGTCTTTACAGACTTAAATGTATATGCGCTGCTGATCTGCAATGTTCTTTTTCCGTTAATTGTGAGTGTGCTAAATTGCCGCTCAATAACTCATAAAGTGGGATATAGGTGGGAATTTAAGAATACATTTGTCAAGCCTATGATTGCTTCTGCTGCGATGGGAATCGTGGCTTTTGCAATGTATCAGGTGCTTCATCAGGCGATTAACAATGTCTATGTGGTATCTGCGATTACGATCGCGGCAGCAGTGATTGTCTATGCTGTGATGATTTTGCAGATTAATTGTTTTTCGGAAGACGAGTTAAGGGCCATTCCGGGTGGAAGTAAATTGGTGCATTTGATGCATTGATGGAGCTAATGTACTGTCTTTTTGATATTTATGGTAAAAATATGATTATTATACTCACGAGCGATAAAATTTTCCGTATAGTTTTCAGTATTGATGATCGGGAGTAGGCGTATTTGCAAATTTATTGCTCGTCAGTATATATAAATGAGGTTATTGATTTATGGGAATTTTATATATTGCCTTTGGCGCCGCCTGTATCTATTTTTTACAGGCGGTTATTTATAAGAAATTGTGGAATAAAAATCTATCTGCTGCTGTCGAATTTAATCAGCACGCAATTACTGAACAGGAAGAAGGTGAATTGAGTGAGATCATTCTCAATCAGAAATGGCTGCCTCTGCCGATGCTTCGGGTAAAGTTTGAGGCTGACCGGCATCTGGACTTTATTCAGGAAGCAAATGTATCTGTTACAGACAGGTGCTATAAGCATGATATTTTTTCAGTGATGATGTATCAAAAAATTACAAGAAGATTAAAGTTTAAGGCGAATAGGCGTGGATTCTATGAAATAAAGCAGATTAATATGGATTCCACAGATTTATTTATGGAAAAGCATCTGGATATGGATGTGGAGTGCAATGCCTATATCTATGTGTATCCAGGTCAGGCAGATCCCAGAAGGCTGTTAATACCTTTTCAAAAGATGATGGGAGAGCTTCTCACAAAGCGTTATACGTATGAGGATCCGTTTGAATTTCAAGGCATACGGCAATATGAGCCGTTTGACAATATGAGAGATGTAAACTGGAAGGCAACAGCCCGTTCGGGAGAACTGAGAACGAATGTTCATGGATTTACAATGCGTCAGGAAGTATGTCTGTTGCTGAACTTAGAATCTGAGACCTTGATGGATGACAAGGATCTAAAAGAAGAAAGCATACGGCTGGTAAATAGTCTTGCTGAGATGTTTCTGGCGCAGATAATCCCGGTAGGAGTGTATAGCAATGCACGGGATTTGGTGACTGGTAAGGAATTGATACTGCCGCAGGGAGGTGGAAGCCAGCATCTGACGCTGCTGCGTGAAAGACTGGCAAGGCTGGATTTATCGCAGCCTATGGAAGATTTTCATATTTTCCTAGAAAGATCTTTTGAAGAGAACAGGGATGGCATGTTATATGTATTGATTTCATCTTCACAAAGGCAGGAGGTTTCAAGAGCATTTGGGAGGTTGGCTGATAATAGTGCGAAAAGCTTATGGATGATTCCTATGCATTCATGGATGGAACAGAGAGAATTTTCTAATGAGAATGTTTCTGTTATGCGGTGGGATGTAGAGTGAAGTTAAAGCAGGTCTTAACCTAATCCTTGCTTATCCAAATTGTGTGTTTGATGGGACAGATTTGTCTGACGATTTACGCTCGGCAAGGACGTTTAAGGCACGTGCTTTTAACAAACGAAATCCATCGCTTATGGAGACTTTTTACTAAATGAATGACATTTGCATATGAGAGGTAGATTGAAATGGCTAAGTACGAGGAAAAGCTGCTTATTTTGGCAATGCAGGGGCTTATATATCACAGTGTAGCAAGTATGCTGTATAACATTTTTTCAGAAAAGACACTGCAAAGTAATATGGGACTGCTGAGCTTGTATATTCCATTACTCATATTTGCTCTGGTTCGTGAAAAATGCACTAATTTTTTCATATTTATGCTGCTGCATACAGCTGTGTGCGGAAGTTATCTGCTTATAATTTCAGAAATGGAGCTGCGGATTATCACGCTGGCCTGTGTTTTCATTATGGTTTTATCGTCCATTCTTACGAAGCTGAAGCCGGTTTATGTTCGTGATGAAAGTCCGTCGGCAGTATTTGTAGTAGTATTTGCTGCAGTTTATTTATCTGCATATAGTACCCATAGACCTGTTGTAATGCAGATTAGTTATTATGAAGCATTTTTGTTTCTTATTTTCTTTGTGATTCTTAGAAGCTTCAAAAATACAGCAAATTTTATAAAAGTAAACGATGGGATAGAAAATATGCCGGCGGGTGCGATTCGCAGGATGAGCAGAATGCTTCTGGCGATATTCGTACTGTTTTTGATTGCAGGAATGGTGCTGATACAATATATGCCTATGGATGAAATGGTTCAAGCAGTTGGCATCGTGCTTCGAAATCTGATACGGGCTGTTATTTTAATTATCATCAGACTGTTTTCTGGTAAAGAAGAGACAGTGGAAGAAAGTGGACCGGTGGGCAAGGGAGAAATGCCTTCACTGGAAGGTGGAGAAGCATCTGTGTTTTGGCAGATGTTAAATCATATCATGATCGCTGTATTTTACATTGCGCTGGCGGCTGCAGCGGTATATTTGATGGCAAGACTTTTCTATAAATTATATATACGTTTTTATGAACAGCAGAAAGATCTCAAAGACGAGAGTGAATTTTTGTGGAAGAGTCCATTAGAGAAAGAACATATAGGAAAGATAAGGATAAAAACAAACCGATGGAACGGCGGCGGTACTGATCAAAAAATCCGGTTTCTGTATAAAAAATATATCAGAAATAACGCAGGAAGAAACACTGTAATTCCACATATAATGACGCCAAGTGAGCTGGAAATTTTTGTCAAAAAGATAAATTTTGGTAAAAATAAGAAAGAAAAGGAAGAAATAGAAAAAGATGCAGAAAAGCTGAAAGAGGCACTGTGGAGTTTCGGTAAAAAGATGATTGAAAAGGAAGAAATAGCAGATCTTTTAGATGATGGGAGGCAGCATGAGAATGTTGCAAATGTTGATGAACAGATGCAGATGAGAATCAGCTTGTATGAAAAAGCGCGTTATAGTAAGCGTGAATGCAGCCGGAAGGAAGTGGAAGTGATGAAGCAAAGTATTAAATCTCCTAAGGTATAAAAATCGTCATTTTACAGATACTACAACGGCATAAAGTAAAATCTGTAAATGGAGGAATTTTTCATATGAAAGCAACAGGTATAGTCAGACGAATAGATGATTTGGGGCGAGTCGTCATCCCCAAAGAAATCAGAAGGACATTACGGATTCGTGAAGGGGATCCGCTTGAAATATTTACTGACCGCGAAGGAGAGATTATCCTGAAAAAATATTCTCCGATTGGCGAGCTCAGCGAATTTGCCGGCCAGTATGCTGAATCACTGGCGCAGACAACAGGCATGTTAGTATGTATCACAGACCGCGATCATGTAATCGCAGCGTCTGGAAATGGGAAAAAAGATTTTGAGGGTAAGCCCATCAGCCACCAGCTAGAGTGTGTGATTGAAGATAGAAACAGCATGGTTGCAAGTAAAGAAGAAAGTGAATTTGTGAAAGTCACATTGGATGACAGCGGAGAATTTACTTCACAGGCAATTAGTACCATAATCAGCGAAGGGGATGCGATTGGTTCAGTGATTCTATACAATAAAGATGAAAAGACGAAAATGGGAGACACGGAAAGCAAGCTGACAATGACGGCAGCAGGCTTTTTAGGCAGACAAATGGAGCAATAGTCCAAATGAGATATAAAAAGTGAAAACAGAAACATTATAATTTAAAACAGAAATTGATTAATCTGGAAAAATACAGCTGTGTCATTTTAAATGCATTAGAAGGAGAAAAATCTGCAAATAAATGACACAGCTGTTTATCTGATAAAGATGTATTAAATCAATATATAATTTAATTAGATGTAGTTTTATTTAAATATCGTATTCAGCATCTACATTGGTAATATCAGCCTGCTCTTCTAAAAGCTTCAGGACTTTATCCTCTAAAAGCTGATTTCGGATATCATCTTCGCCGTAATCATTGATAAATTCTGATTTGGAATCGTAATCATTTTCTTTCATGTAATGTGCAATGCCTTCTTCGTAATCATCATCACTTAATGTTATATTTTCATTTTGCAAAATGGCATCAATTACAATACCGCGGTACAATGAGTATTTAATATCGTTCTCAACTTCCTCTTTGCTTAAATCAAGCGCTTCATAGATTTCATCCAAATCCATATCAAACATGCCGAACATTTCGAGGCAGCCGCTTTCGTATTCCTCACGAGACATGTCATAATCTTTTTTGGAATATTGTAATATGCTGGATGCTTCCACAACCTGTCTGAGAAGCTCCTCCTGAAGCTCGTCTGTACTTTCGCTTTCATAGGAGTCAGCGATAGATTCACGGACAGAATCAGTAAATTTTTCATAAGTATCACATGAAGTATGCTTTTTTATGAATTCATCGGTAAGCTCCGGCATAATTTCTTCTTTAATGTCTGTAATGCTGATCTTAAAATCTACCGTTTTTCCAGCCAGATCCATATCAGAAAAATCAGCATCGTAGTCAATCGTAAAATCCAGTTTGTCCCCGGCAGTAACTCCTGTCAGGCGCTCATCGAATTCGGCTCCATACTCCTGTTCGCCCAGAGTAAAATAATAATCGTTTTCCTCCATAATGGTTTTGCCGTCAGAAGAGGCTGTAAAATTTGTGCCGACCAGATCTCCGTCTATCGAAGGGCGGGTAATAGATTTATAATCCGCATAATCGGAAAGCAGATCGTGGATCTCGTTTTCCACAGCTTTTTCTGTAACAATGTAATTTTTTTTCTCAGCTTTTAGCCCGGAATAAGGCGCCAAAGATACATATTCATTGTTATAGACCGCATCGGGCAGCTGTTTATTACCAGTTGTAATTATGGAATGATTGCTGCAGGCAGTAAGTAAGCAGACGGAAAGAAATAAGATTGTAAGTTTTTTTCTCAAAGCAATTCCTCCTTGGAATGTATTCATTTAAATTTTGTTCCTAATAGCTTAAGATACAAGCTCAGCCATTATTATACCATATTTTTTTAAGAATCTGTGTCCAAAATCTGAACAATGTATGAGAAATACTATTGAGAATTATCGGCTTTATGTGTAAAATAGATGCAAAAGGCAGTCACAGCAGTTATCTTTGGCAATTAGACAAAGAAGAGATAAAAAAGAAAAATATTGGAGAAGGCATCATGGCAAAACAGACAAAGAAGAAAAAATACCGTGGATTTTGGATTTTTTTCAAATTGCAGCTGTTGCTGCTCTTAGTAATTGCAGGGGCGGCAGCGTATTATTTTGGTGGCGGATATGCCCGGACCGTTGCTCATTTAAAAGAAGATGCAGATTCTCTGGTAGCAAGATCCAGTAAGAACCTGTTTCGAAAAGGTGAGACAGGATTGGTTTATGATGAAAAAGGAAATCTGCTGAAAGCTTACAAAGGTGAAAAAGACTCCTATTATATTGAATACGAAAATATTCCGGACATCGTCATAAAGACATTTATTGCGGTAGAAGACCGTCAATTTTTAAAGCACAACGGAGTAGATTACCGTGCGATCGCAAGAGCAGTGTTTGCTATGATACAAAACGGTGAGGTTACACAGGGCGGCAGTACGATTACGCAGCAGCTTGCGCGGACCGTTTTTCTGAATACGGAAAGAACATGGCAGCGTAAAATGGAAGAGATTTTTATCGCACGAAATCTGGAAGATAAGTATACAAAAAGCCAGATTATGGAGTTTTATTTGAATAATATATATTTCGGACACGGATATTACGGCATTCAGGCAGCGGCGCGGGGATATTTCAGCAAAAATATTGATGAGCTGGATTTGTCACAGGTAGTTTTTTTATGTGCAATCCCCAATAATCCTACCTTATATGATCCTGTTAAGAATAAAAAAAATACCCTGAGCAGACGCAACAGAATGCTGACCAGCATGTATGAGCAGGGATGTATCTCATTATCAGCTTCCAAAGATGCGAAGGAAGAGAGGATCAAGCTCAAAAGGAGTAAGGGTACTAGAAAGATTGATTATGTGGAGACATATGTAAATTATTGCGCGGTTCGTGCGCTGATGAAAACTCAGGGATTTCAATTTCAGCATTATTTTGATGATGAAAAGCAGGAAAAGGAATACGAAAAAGAGTATAGGCTTGCATATACGGAATGTGAAAGCAGTCTATATACGAACGGCTATCGGATTTATACTTCTATTAATATGAATCATCAGGAAGCACTGCAGGATGCGATCGACGTAGGACTCGGAGGCTTTCAGGATTTGAGTGAGGAGGGAGTCTATAAGCTGCAGGGAGCTGGCGTGACAATAGATAATGCAACCGGATATGTCACGGCGGTTGTTGGCGGAAGGACGCAGGACTTTGAAGGATATACCTTTAATCGGGCCTATCAGAGCTATCGGCAGCCTGGCAGCGCGATTAAACCGCTGCTTGTATATACGCCGATGTTAGAGCGGGGCTATACCCCGAATACAGTTGTCGTAGATGAGCCGATCGAAGACGGACCTTCTAATGCTGACGGAGTATATGAAGGTGAGATCACTCTGCGCCACGCAGTGAAAAGATCAAAAAATACAATAGCATGGAAGCTTTTTGATGAATTAACACCTCTGACAGGACTTGATTATTTAAAAGCAATGAATTTTACAAAAATAGATGCAGAAGATGAAAGACTGCCGTCAGCACTCGGAGGATTTACAATAGGCGTATCACCGCTTGAAATGGCAGCAGGTTATGCTGCCCTGCAAAATGATGGCTGTTACCGGGAACCTACCTGCATTATTAAAATAGAAGATACGCAGGGGAATCTGATTTACACTTCGGAGACAGAAGCAGAGAAAAGTCAAAAAAAATCAAAAAATCAAAAGGCAGATGGCACACGCATTTATAAATCAAATGCAGCACGTACAATGACAGATTTGTTACAGACGGTAATGACGGAAGGTACAGGCAGAGGTCTGGGGCTGGGCGATATGCCTTCAGCAGGCAAGACTGGAACTACGAATGAAAATAAGGATGGCTGGTTTGTAGGCTATACTCGACATTATACAACCAGTGTCTGGGTAGGCTATGACCAGCCGGCACAGCTGCCGGGGCTGACTGGTTCCACTTATCCGGGTAATATCTGGCATAATTATATGCTGTCGATTCATGAGGGAAAGACACCGATGAGCTTTATACCTTATATTGAACAGAAAGAGGTTGAGGATGACTTTGCGGAGTAGGAGGCGGAAGTCTGTCGTACATTTGGCAATTTGAAGAAGGAGCTCTTTTTAAACAGGTAATAGCATCCGGCCCGCTGGAAGCTTTACCTTTGGCGAAGGGCTGGCTGCTCGAAAAGCAAAGTTCTTTGACCCAGATTAGGTAGCGGGCGCCTGGTCTGGGTGTGTAGTAATCGAACTATAACTTAATTTAATAAATTTAAAAAATTACTAGACAAAATGCTTTAGATGTGATAACATAATTCAAGTGGTAAGAAACATATTTAGAAAAGCGATGCGTGGCTCAGTTTGGTAGAGCGCTGCGTTCGGGACGCAGAGGCCGCAGGTTCAAATCCTGTCGCATCGACTCTTGGCAGGGGCACCGGAAACGTTGATTTTAAAAGGTTTCCGGTTCTTTTTTATTTTTTGTATACTGCCACAGATACATTGATTTGCGAGCGTTACCCAAAATCCATTTAAGCAAATAAATCAAATGCTATGTTGTATATTTCGCTCAAGTCGTTTTCACTGGTATTTAACCGTTGGCGGTTGAAGTGGGCGTAAATATTTAAAGTAGTCTGCGTGTCCGTATGACCCAGCCAGTATTGCAGTTTTTTTATGTCCCATCCTTTGTTAATCAGCATAGATCAAGAAAATATGGCAGAGAAGCTAAATATCTCTATAAAACATTATGGCAGTGTGGAAGGAGGGATTGCCGGGTTGTCACTAGAAAATCTTATAAATGCAAGTGAAATTTTTGGTGTTGGCTTAGATTATTTAATAAAAGGGACGAAAGAAACTGATGATAGCATACCTATCAGAATCAAAGAAATATATTTGAACTGTTCACCAGAAAAAGAGGATATATACTTGAAATATTAGAGATTTTGAATAAGCTTTGAGCATTTATTATAGCCGAAAAAGAACTTGCAAACGAATAAAAGATGTATTATATTGTAAATATGAAAAAGAGCAACCGCCAACAAAGTGGTTGACCAGGTTGAATAGCAATGCCGCCCATCACTAGTCAAAGTATCAGGGTGGCTTTTGCTATGTATAGCTACTTACAAAACGTAAATACGAATGTAAGCAATGCTAAAAGGAATATGCCAAATGTCAGCAATTCCATGAGAGAAATATGATTTCTGCGTCTTCTCTTTTTCATAAGCATCACCCCCATTCTTTTAGAATGAGGTCAACACACCCTATAACACGGTTACTCTTATATACATTGCAGCACATCTTTTGACATCATACAACATTATTTTTAACATATGGCAAAAGGATGTTAAGCGGATAGAAGTCATTGTACTGAATGCCATGATCCGTCTGGATACAAGCACTGTCATGTCGGATCCTTATGCGCACAAATGCTGTAAGACGCTCGGAGTGAAGAGCGGGGCGAAACACTATAAATACAAGAAGCCCGGAAACCCGTGCAAGATATATCCGAACCTGCTTATGGCCGAGATGCAGATTGACAGACCGCTGCAGTGCGTTGTCAGCGACATGACTGCTTTCTATGTGAAGGGCATTTATTATGAACTTACGCTATACATGGATATCTAGAACAATGAGATCCTTGCCCATGCCCTCTCATCCATGCGGGGCGACCGAATGACATGCCTAAGCGGCTGCATGGAGGCATAAACTCAATCAATATTCTCCATTTAAACTTTGCGGGTATGGGGTGTATATTTAATTTCTACATAAAAGTCTGTAAAAATTTCTTGCCGGATATTCATAATGTTATTATGAAGGAATGTAGTGGAAAAAGTCCCCCTCATGACTGAGGGGGATAGGGAGAACAGATGCGTTCTGCTGCTTTATTATACTCGAACTATGGTTTTTATAGTATACCTGTTATTACGAATTTATTGCTCTTTTTCATAATATTTAAGATTATTAGTAGTATTATCTTTTCTGCGAGTATTCATTCCTACATTGTTAGGATTGCTCTGGTAGCTAAATTCATTTACTAGCTGGATCTGGTTTGTTTGTGAATTGTAATCAAAAACATGCCATACCGTACCCTTCTGATTGACCGGAATACTAATCTTATATAACAATGTATTGCCTGAGTATAGGTCTACATATGCTCCAGAATTTGATAGATCTGCTGAACTGCTGCTTTCCTTGTTTGTAAAATCATGAACATAATAACTATACGTTCCATCTTCTGTCTCCGAAATACTTATTGTCTCAGGGCCGTAACCGTCTACATCATCAACATCTAGGTTTACATGTTCTGACATCTTATCATTATAAAATACATGAAACATACCATCTTGCTCTGGTCCGACCATATGAGAGTCTAGGTCTTTAGGGATTTCTCCCCAGTGGAGTACCGCTCTTAAATTTCTTTCTACAACTGGTTGATTTTTCGGGCTTAAAGAAATATGTAAGTCATTTCTGTCTCTTATAATTATAAGATCTTTTTTGTTTTCAACATACCCATCCTTCTCTATCGTCACCTCATAATTACCTATTGGTGCACTGAAACTGAAAGAACCATCTGTTCCCGACGTAACTTTTGCAACCATATCTCCGTTACCAAAGAAAAATTTAGAATATACTGTTATTGTTGCACTGGCTATAGGGTTGCCTGTATAAGCGTCGGTAATAGTACCAGAGCATGATTTGCCTGTCAGTTCATTTTCATTGGCAATCATCAGCTGTGTTTCTAAAGCCGTAGTCTGCCCGCCGACAATCTGAAATGTTTGCTCATATGATCTGAATCCAGACGCGGACACTCTGATCTTATAAGATCCTTTTCTTAGTTTTATTCCCTTAAAATGTCCGTGACTGTCTGTATAGGTAGTATCTTTTATATGGTTGCTTTGAATAATTTGAACTTTGGCATTATGTATTGGTACTTCATTATCAGCACGTTTTACATATCCTTCATAATCACCAGTTCCTCTGGTGCATTCATCTACCTTTCCGGTTTCCTCAAAATGAAAATCTTTTTTCCAGATTGAATTATCAGAATTAAATATTTCACGATCAATTCTTAAGTTTAAATTATCTGGGCCAATCTGTCCATAAATCGTAAGAAAAATAAATGTGCCGGCGTCAAGACAAAACTGTGGAGGAACAATATTTATATTTTCTACAGTGCCTTCTGCTGCAAGTCCTCCTTCAATTCCAGCAGTCGCAAGCTGAATTAATCCTAAAAAGTCAACACCCAATTCAAAGGCAAGGCCGCCTTTAGCTTCTGCTTTTAAGTTTAATATAGGATTTATACTCATATCATGAATAGGACGTATACCATTATTTTTAGCATATTGAATTCCTGTTTTTTGTGTAAGTTCAAAACCGACTTCTACGCCGCCTTTGGCCTCAGCTATCAAATATATGTCGCCTGAAACAAAGAAACCATATCCAAGAGGAACATCCATTACAGTTCCAAGCTTCCTTTTTATCGGTTCAAAAATCACATCTTTTTTATATGAAAAATATAGCTCAGATGAGACATTTAATGCAAAATATATTTCATCTATTGTTATTATATGCCAGGATGGGCTTGCAGCAAAACGGTATTCCAGATTCTTAAAATCCACACTTCCAGAAAAGCTTCCATCTTTAATATTTATAGTCAGATTTTTCTTTCCAAATAATGGTATTTCTCCGGATGTTACTGCTCTTGTGTGGAGTCCGCTATCAACAGAAACTCCCTCTGCTGGAATAAAGGTTCCGCCTTCATTTGTTTTGCCTTCAAGATCAAAAGATGTTACTACCTCTTCCAAAGCAGGTTCTTCATAAATTATAACTGTTTTATCACCTTCGGAATAGATTTGCTTTATTTTAATGGCAAGATCTTTTTCCGTGCCATCACTGCTTTTGATTACATGAACTTCGCCTTCTTTCCATACCTTCACTTCCTCAGAAGCGGATACGTATATTTTTTTCTCATCGTTTTCCTTTTCAAAAACTAGTTCATTTTCCTGAACACCATCTGCGTAATTCACTTCTCCATGATTTTCATCATTTATACTTGCTTGTTTCAGAATATTCTTTATAGCAATAAGGGCATTTTCCATATCATTTTGCTGAATTACTGAATTTGGAAAAAACTTTTTGCCATTCATTTTCAGTATTCCAATGTTGATGGCCATTAGGTCTTCTGTTGGATAAGACAAATCTGCTGCATCTTCCCAGTCTGGAGACAGCTGCTCATCAATCTGATACTCAAGTGCATGAATAGCTGTATATGCAATAAATTCTCTTGTTGCATTTTCTTGCGGTTTAAAATAAACCATATTATCTCCGTCAGCGGAAAGCTTTAAAAATCCACTTCTGATAGCTGTTTCAATTTTTGCTGGATTTTTAGCTTCTGCATGATCATCAAAAGAATGTTGACCGTCTGAAGCTTCTTGTATCTTTAGCAGGTCTGACAAAGCAGTAATCCATTCTTCTCTTGTTATTGTTTGCGTTATTTCATTTTTGTCCCATTTTGCATAAAGGATCAAATCTGACATAATTTTATTTGAAAAATCGAATGGATTGTTGAGTTCAGAATCTGTATACCATCCAATAAATGTAAAGCCATCTTTGATAGGATCATCTGGTTTGATGATCTGTTGGCCTTCTTTTACATTCTGAAATACAATCTCGCTTCCGCCATTTGTGTCAAATGTTACTAAATGTGTAACTGGAGAAACAGGTCTCGTATGATTTCCCTGATTAATACTGCTATTCCATTTTGCATAAATAGTTATGTCTCCTATAACAGCTGTAGAAAAATCATATCTTGTTGTTAAGGAACTGTCTATATACCATCCTTCGAATGCATATCCTGTTTTTGTAGGATCGTAAGGCTTTACGACAGTTTTTCCATTTTCTATTGTCTGATTTTCAATGGCAGTTCCCCCATTTGTATTGAATATAACTGTATGTTTTTTATTCCATTTTGCATATAATATAATATTTCTAGTTACAGCAGAACTAAAATCATATAATTTTTCATGACTGCTGTCACTGTACCATCCTCCGAATGAATAACCTTCTCTGATCGGATCAGATGGTTTAATAACTGACTTCCCGCTTTCAAGCGTCTGACTGTTTACAAAACTGCCTCCTTCTGTATCAAAGGTCACAGAATAAGCGATAATCGGATCAGTCATAGTACTTTTGTCATCCAGTTTTTGTACTGTGATGTATACAGATACACTCTTTTTGCCGGAAGCTGCTGTCATTACAGCAGAGCCTTCATTAATCGCTGTAACCATGCCGCTGCTGCTGATCTGAGCCACTTCAGTATTATCTGATTGCCATTTTATAGGCTCTGTTTTGCTTTTTGGGCTTAAAACCTGTGCCGAAAGCTGTACAGAATCTCCGACTGACAGCACATAATTGTTCTGACTGAACAGCTGAAGTTCTTTCGTCTTCTTGTATATAGTAAGCTTACACACTGCCTTTATTTTCGAATTTTTTTTTGATCTTGCTATTATCTTTACAGTTCCGGCTGTTCTGGCTTTTACCCTTCCGTTTTTTGTTACAGTTGCCACATTCTTTTTGGAAGTTTTCCATGTAACTTTTTTTGACGCACCAACCGGGCGGATTTTCTTTACTTTTAATTTCATGGTATCACCAACAATCATTGCTGCAGAACTATAATTTAGTGTAATCCTTTTCACTTTTCTGACTGCAGACTGTGCCATTATACCATTCACTGGCACAGATGTGAGCATAACAATAATAGATAAAAGTAATGCTAGTGTTCTTTTCAATCCTTCTTTACTTCTCATAACGATATCCTCCTGTTTAACAAATTTCACCAAGCTGCATTAAGTTTGAATTTTACACACCTCCTTCAGTGATGAAAAGCTCTTCAAAAGAGAAATCCCGATGTATATGGCGCATCGGGATTTTCATTAATAAAGAACAAATATTTATTGAACTATGTATTCAGTTTATCACATTGTTAAATGTAATGCAACTATTTTTTTAATTTTTTTATCATCAAATTATCAAATATATAACTCAAACTTCCCATCCAAAATCAGGGCATAAAGCCTGAATAAATGCAGGC
>CANDMV010000019.1 GCA_947385875.1 uncultured Eubacterium sp.
TCATGCCCTGTGGGTACATCTCACGGAAAGCATTTTTCAAACACGCTCTAGTACAGCATTGCAGAAATAACGTATAAGACAAAGGAGTGTCAAATGATGAAGAATGCATTGATAACAGGCGCATCTCATGGTATAGGAAAATCAATTTCGCGAAAGCTGGCGGCTGAAGGATGCCGGTTGGCTTTGAACTGCAAAAATAGTAAAGATGAGCTTGAGGAGCTGTGCCGGGATCTGAGAGATAGTTATGGTACAGATGCGCTGCCGTTGATTGGGGATGTGGGAGATTATTTGGCGGTTGACAGGATGTTCTTACAGATAAAAGAATATTTTGGACATATAGACCTTTTGGTCAACAATGCAGGTATTTCTTATATAGGGCTGCTGAGTGATATGTCCCTGGAGGACTGGCAGAAAATGATTGATACGAATCTATCTTCTGTATTTTACTGCTGTCGCCTGGCGGTTCCGGATATGGTAAGAAATAAATGCGGCAAGATTCTGAATATTTCTTCGGTGTGGGGAGAGGTGGGAGCTTCCTGTGAAGCGGCCTATTCGGCTGCAAAAGGCGGTGTGAATGCATTAACGAAGGCACTGGCGAAGGAACTGGCACCTAGTAATATTCAGGTAAATGCAATTTCGTGCGGATGCATTGATACCCGCATGAATGCATGTTTTGATGCTGTGGAGCGTCAACAGCTGGAAGCAGATATACCATCGGGGAGGTATGGCACACCGGAGGAAGTGGCTCAGCTGGCATGGCAGCTGTTGTCAGGCAATGATTATCTGACAGGACAGGTGATTCGCATGGATGGAGGTTGGATTTAAAAAAGTGATTGACATAATTCAATTGCAAGTATACAATTAAATATATTACGAAAATAGTAAGCTGATTCTGTGAGAGGAATGTGATACGATGTCAATGTCAGAAAGGATTCGTTTTCTTGTAAAGCGTCACCCAAAGAGTCGGCAGCAGATTGCGTCTGATTTATATATATCGGCAGACTGTCTTGGAAATTATATCACGGGACGACGCTGTCCTGATGCTGCGATGGTTCGGAAAATGGCCATGTATTTTCAAGTTTCAGCAGATTATATATTATGCGTAGTGCCTGCGTTGGAAGATACATTTATGCTGCCTACAGTGGAGCAGGAGCAGGGGCTTTTAAGTCTGTTTCGTACTATGACGCCGATGCAGCGGGAAATTTTTCTGCACAGCGGTTATGGTATTGTAAATTATGTCTCTATACAGCAGGTGCTTCCCGTAATGGAGATACCCTGCGAGATGGAAAAAGAAATATAGAATAAATATGCCCAGAGGGAAAACAGAGAAAACGGATGTGGAAATTTAAAGGAACTGTATGAAACAGATCATGCAGTTCCTTTTTGAATGTATTCATATACCTGCTGCGGTGTATCGGCAATGACCGACGCACCTTTCTGGCGGAGAAATTCTGCGTCACGAAAGCCCCAGGAAACAGATATGCATGGCAGGCCGGAATTGGCAGCTGTCTGAATATCCACATCGGAATCGCCCACATATACAGCTTCATTCTTGCTGCTGTTTAATTCAGTCAGGGCGTTTTCTACCATGTCTGGAGCAGGTTTCCTTCGAATGCCGTCCTTTTCACCGATTGCTGTCTGAACAAGTCCATGAAAATATGACTGGTTTAGTTCTTTTACGGCACTGTCCAGCTTATTTGACACGATAGCCAGCCTGCAGCCGGCAGATTTCAGCTGCTGCAGCAGAGTCAGCACGCCGTCATAAGCCTGTGTATGGTCTTCACAATGCACTGTGTAATAAGCGCGGAATTCGGACAGGATTTCTTCAAACTGAGGAGTGTCGGCTCCGTCAGGCAGGGAACGTTCGATCAGCCTGCGGACGCCGTTTCCGACAAACGTACGTATTTCTGCGAGTGTCCGCTGTGGATAGCCAAACTGGCTTAATGCGTGGTTTGTGGCGTTCATCAGATCTTCTAAAGTGTTTAATAAGGTTCCGTCCAGATCAAATACAACAGTTGTATATTTCATTTGTAATATCCTGCTTTCTTATGTATTTTTGTACTTCAGAGCATGGCGCTGAGACTTGAAGCCAAGCTTTTTGCATTGGTATACGCATGATTTTATGTGATCAGCGTTCAATCGCATGATGAAGCAGATAATCCACCCAGATCGGGTAATGACTGGTATCTACATGCAGTCCGTCTTTTGTATACATAGATGCAAGATTTCCGTTTGCATCTGCATAGAGTTCGTCGATATCTAGGTAGAAGATATTTTTGGAATCTGCAAGCTTTTGGGATGCTTCGTTGCGCAGTGACAGATTTTTGTTGTTTAAAGAACCGTTCATATCCTGTGTGCGGTAGCTCATTGGAATATTTCCTTGTATATAAATGACTGCCTCCGGCTGCGTCTTTCGTACAGTGTCCAAGATCTCTGTATATTGTTCGGTGAACCAGTCCAGATCGCCTGCGGATATATCGTTAATGCCGATCATGATATAGACCTTTTTAAAAGAGTGTCTGCTTAGAGCTTCTTTCACGGAAATCATCGTACCGCTTTCGTAAACAATCCGTTTGGTTAAGATGCTTCCAATTCCAATTCCAGTCTTGGCATAGTAGGTGGCATTAGGAAGCAGATTGCTCTGCTGCATACCTACGGTTCTGGAATCGCCGATAAAGACTGCATCTGAAAAATAATCCTGTGTTACATTTTTAAATGTGTCAGAACGGCTCGATTCTTGGCTTTGTTTATCCGTGTCCTTGTCTGCAGATTTTTTTTGTTCAGCTGAATCTGACTTAGTCTGCCCGGCAGATTTTGAGTCGGTTTGTGCGGGCTTCTGCTTGTCTGTCTGACTGCTTGTTCTGCCCGGCTGTGTGTCGGTCTGTCTGGTCGGCTCAGTCTTTGATGAGCCGGCTTGTCCGCCCTGCTGTGTGTCGGAAGATTTCTTCACAGAGCCGGAGTCCTGATCTGTCAGGTTATGCTGTTCATAGTAAATTCCGTCAGAGCCGGTATTTTCCCGTATCTGATTTACAATCTGGTGTTCTCTGCTGGCGATGGAAACGGGTGTGCTGTTGTTTTCAGCGCCGTTTTTTTCATTTGCGTCTGAGTCTCCTGTTTCTAACAGGACTGCTAACTGAACCGCTTTTAAATGTGATCGATAGGCATCTATAGCAAACAAAATCACGATCGTAAGTGTAGCTGTTCCCAGTAAGCCGATTAAAACTCTTCCTGCAGTTTTCAAATTTTTCACCCTTTCATATAGTTCAGATTAGATCTGCTGCTTCCATCATAACATAAAAGGGGTCGCAGATAAAGACTTATCGCAAATAAAATCGGAAAAATCAATAGATTTATTGACAAATTATCTCATAATTTTACTTTGCCAAATGAAAGCTGCTTCTGCATGACTGCCGAATTCTATATAATAGAAGCTTTTTACATGACTGCCGGTATTTGAATAGAAGCTTCTTCATCATTCACACTGCCGTCAAATGAATAGACCGGCTGGTAAAAACCTTTAGAATCGGCTACATAGTCTAATCGAACACGGTCTATGACAATGGATATAATATCGCCGTCTGAATTATCCGCACGGAAATTCCCCTTTTTCAGCTGGTCATAAGCATCCTGCTCAGATCTGATTCTGCAGTCTTTATATTTTTGGTAAGTTATGATTTTATTGTCAAAGGAACTGATTTTATGATTGGAATTAAATCTGCATGTCAATGTGCCTTTGCAAAAGCTGTCTTGTACAGCATCTTCTACAGTAAAGACATAGCTGCCTTCTTTCGTATCCTCAAAAAAACTGCCCTCAGGAATCTGAATCCCAAGCTGACTTAATGAAGATTGTATTTCATCCCGGCTGCATCCGGATTCTCCGGTAATATCCTCATTATCTATGAGCTGTGTAAAGTCTGTAAAGTTCACTGTGCATCCGGCAAAATCAATCCAGATATTATAATTCCTTCCAATGCTCCAATAAATGGCGGTCTCGTCATAAATGTCATTTTCAGTTTCGTCAATCTGTGTGCCGAGCTTTTCAAACAGAGACTGTGCGATATCGTGAGTCTTTGATTCATCTGCGATAGGCATCTGATAAACAGGAGCGGCAGCTTCCTGCTCTGATAAATTTGTGTGCAGCTGTATATCCGCAGAGGACAGATCCGCCCTGCTGATATACTGAATCGGAAGGTTGCCATACTCCTTAAAATGATATATGGTAAAAATAGTCCCGAACAATGCAGCAGTAAATACAAGAGGCAGCTGGCATACAAGCATCCGGGACAGTGAAGCCGGACGAGAGCTGCGTCTGCTGTGCCAAAAGTGCAGCAGGCGGTAAATGCCAAAACCGATCATGGTGCCTAATAAGTTGTTAAATATATCATCCGGTTCAAATATGCCGCGTTTGAAAATAAGCTGTGCTAATTCTATACACAGAGTAAATGCGAGTCCTGCCAGATAAGTATGGACAGGACGCTGCCAGTGCCTGCTGTATAATGGAAGCAGCAGGCCGAAAGGAACGAACATGAAAATATTTAAAATAATATTGCGCCATTCCCGTATGGAAAAATCAGTCCAGGCTTTGCGGTAAGCGATAAACGGCCTTAAGTCAATCCGGCCGTTTTCCCACATGCCGGCCCTGTCTAACATCGTAGCGCCAAGCACTATGATAAAGTAGCAGAGGAGGACTGCAGCAGCTGCAAGTTTTTTGAATGGAAAGGTGGCTGTACCATGTAATAATTTTTTGTATACCGCAAAATAACCGATACAGAAGATTCCTATCATCAGCGCTGCTGCCGCCGCTCCTAATCTAAGATATGTTTCGGCTATTTGTATTAAGTCCGTTACCCTCATAACGATAATCCTTTCGTTTTCTTTACAATTTATTTCTTTTTATTACAAATTTTTTAAGCTGATAGTGAATTTGTCGTAGCAGTCCAGACAGCCCGGCAGATTTACCCTGTCTGAACTGTTACGCTTTGCAGGCATTTTCGAAATTTGTGATATGTTTATGATATGGCTTTTCGGCAGGCTTTTGTATCGGGCTCCGGCAGAACGTCTTGGTAGCGATATATACTGAGCAGAATACCAAGGAAAATGCACGTCTGTATCATACTGCCGCCTCCATATGAGACAAGCGGCAGATATAGGCTGGCCGTTGGCAGAAGCCCCAGATTTACCAAAATATATTCGATAGACTGAATGAAAAAATGCATACTGCATCCAAGGCCCATAATCATGCCAAGCTGATTTGGCTGATGGATGGAAATATGAATCAGCCTTATGCCGAGCATGATGATTAACAGTGTAAGTGCTGCGGCAAAAAGCATGCCGAAAGATCCTATGATACTGGTGATCATAAAATCAGTCGAGAAATTCGGCAGGTAACTGGGGATGGACAAGTTTTTATTTGAGCCGATCAGCATGCTGCTGCTTAAAATGTCATGGATCAAGCAGCCGACATATCCATTTCCTGAAGGGTCCTTATTGGGATTCAGCCATGCTTCGATTCTGGCGGTCTGGAATGGTGTATGAAAGACCCTAATGATTACAAATATACAATATACTGTCAGTCCTGTTATAATACCCAAGGCTGCGAGGCTGTGCAGTTTGGAATTGTGTCTGGCAAAGCAGCGAGCCGGCAGAGAATGATTTGGCGCATGAGTGCCGAGGCTGTTATCGGACGTATGACAGCCAGAATCATTATCGGACACATGAGTGCCGGAGACTCTGTTGGAATGCTCCGAGGCAGAAAAGCCGCTATGCTTTGTGTCAGGTGTTTTGAACCAGCCTTTTGCAGCAGCTGTAAAAAACATTGCAGATAAAATCAATGCTAGATTTAAAAGTAATGATAAATGGCCGATCCATACCGCAAGTAAAATCGGAGGGATTAAGTATAACAAAGCTTTCATGAGCGGCCGTTTCCCGCTGTTGCGATATGAATACATTACTGCGCCATATGCTGGGATATAAAGATATAAAAGTGGTTCTAATGATAAATACATTCCAGCTAGGTAAATTCTTCTGGAGTTTATATTTCCAGAGTATCCGTTGTTAAATAATAAAGTTAAAAATAGAAATAATAAAATTCCTATACAGATCCTGCGGCTGAATTTTGCTATCCGTGTATAGTCAGTTAGATATACAATGCAAAGTACAAAAAATCCCAGTATTGCATAAAAGCATTGTCTTAGAAAAAGGTCTGGGCTTGTATGCGTCTGTCCCTCTGCATTCAGCAGGTATTGAATGATAACACCGGCAGCACATAAAATGGCGATGACCGCAAGCATTCCCCATGCTGGTCTGGGTTTATGAATCATGTCTAAGGCGGTTCCTGTCTCTATAGGGTCGCCCATATCAGCTACAGCTTTCTCTTCGGCTTCATTTTCATCCAGTCCTTGCGATATGTATTCAGCTTTTTGATCGTCAATGTGGCTTTTTACTTCCTGACGGATTCGTTCTTTTGCATGTCTTTCTCGAATCTGGGCAAGAAGTGTTTCCATATATTTTTTTTCCATACTATTTAAGTCTCCTAATTATTTCATATTTATATAAAGATTTAATTTTGGCATATTAGTTGCAAAATACTTATTACATAAGCTTGTTTCTATATTGCGATATAAAGCACGTCTGCAACAGCCTGGGCATAAATCTGCCATTCTTCTTTTTTCTGCTTTAAGAGTCTGCGGCCTGAGTTAGTGATTTGATAGTATTTGCGTATTTTTCCGCCTGCTTCTGACTCATAGGAAGTCAATAAGCCTTTGCTTTCCAGTGAATGCAGCAGCGGATACAGTGTACCGGCTTTTAGTTCAAATACATCTTTGGAACGCTTTCTGAGCGTGTCGATCATTTCATAGCCGTACAGATCCTTTTCCTCTAACAGACGCAGGATTAGGATGGTTGTACTCCCTGAAATTAAGCTTTTATCAATGTTCATATTGATACCTCCTGACTATTTGTGATAATTAAGTGAGAGTTATATATCGGTGCCGATCTGTCATGAAAAATATTTTATATCGATTGTGATTGCTCATGAGCATCGTTTACAATTTATAATATCGATGACCGATATATTATGAGAGCATTTTATATCGATAACCGATAAATGTCAAGAAAAATTTTTCTGATAAGAATTATTATATTTCTATAAGTGTCCATTTGCAGTTTTCTTTTGTATAGACGAGCTTTACCGTCTCCATTTGCCCGCCCAGATTGATTCTGCACAAGTGTTCAACGGTCTTTATGCCGGAATAGTTTTTTTCTTCGGAGGTCAACAGCTGTATATCCCGGATTGTATATAGGCGGCCTTGTTCGTCCATGACTTTGATGAGTCTTGGAATGCTTTTGCCTTTGCTGGTAAACCAGCAGTCACAGGCGATTTCACGCTGGATGCCGTGCAGAATGCCATGTTCTCTTTGTTCCGTAAGATCGCCTATTCGAAACGCCATTATTCCACCTTCTCTTTTTGATAATCTACCTTCCTCTTTTCTCTTGATATACCACCATTTAAATGGTCTATTTTATCCTGATTTAAAAATGATGCGCGCTTAATGGAATCAGCTCCGTATTTTTCGCGGATGCTGTCAACGGCACGGTCTAGTTTTTCCAGCTTTTCGTAGTTGGTTTTATCGAACAAGGAAAGCTGACGGCTGCTTCCGTCTTTGGTTGCTTTGCTTGTATGTATACCGAGATGACGGATGGGCGTCCCGTCCCAGACCTCGTCAAACAATCTGCATGATGCGTCATAGATTTCTTTTGTAAGGTCGGTTGCAGCATTCAGCATACACTGGTGTGAGATACAGCTGAGGTCGTAAAAGCGTATGCTGACAGAGACGGATTCGATTCGGACATGGTCTTTACGCAGACGTCTGCCGATTGTTTCTGAAAGAGACAATAGAACCATTTTGGCAGTCGGGGCATCTGTTACATCGAAGGCGATGGTGGTCGAATTGCCATAACCTTTATTGTCAGGCGGAACAGGTTCGACGACAGATACATCGTGTCCGTTTGCGAAGTTCCAGATAACTTCTCCATGTTTGTTTAATATTGATTTTATAACTTCAGGATCTGTGCGGGCCAAATCGCCGATCGTGCGTATGCCGATGGACTTTAATTTTTTTTCTGAAGCGCTTCCTACAAAAAATAAATCGCGGATGGAAAGGGGCCACATTTTTTCCTGAATTTCTTCTGTATATAAAGTATGGACGAGATTTGGCTTTTTAAAATCGCTTGCCATTTTCGCAAGCAGTTTTTTATCAGATATGCCTGCGTTTACCGTAAATCCTAGGGTGTGGTATATTTCATCTTTTATTGTCGTAGCAGCGACAACGGGCGGGCCGAACAGGGTCTGTGTGCCGGTCATGTCCATAAATGCTTCGTCAATACTGTACTGTTCTACCTGGTCAGAATATTTGTTTAGGATCTGCATAAATGCTTTGGAGCTTTTTTCATATAGTTCGTAGTGGGGCGGTACCAGCGTAAGCTCAGGGCATTTGCGCAGGGCGTCTACAATTGGTTCGCCGGTCTGTATGTGATACTTTTTGGCAGGGATGGATTTGGCCAGAATAATGCCGTGTCGCTTTGCCATGTCACCGCCTACAGCAGATGGTATTGTACGAAGGTCTAGCGTGCCGTTTAAATGGCGGATTCTGTATACGGCTTCCCATGATAAAAACGCACTGTTTACATCGATATGGAATATAGTTTTTCTCTGCATATGACGTACTCCTCCTGTCTGTGGGTTATTATATCCTAAATAGCGTGAAATGATTCATTATGTATATAGATGTTATAGGTCTTTCGCCAAAGGCAAGCTTCCAATAGGCCGGATGCTGTTAATTTTTACAGCACAGCCGCTTTTCGGCTGGGTGTGAAAATCAGCAGCATGTTAACTGGCTGTTATAGGAATGTGGGAATTATTGTTGTAGAGCGTCAAAAGATGTGTTATAATGCCGAAAGAGTAACTGTGATACAAGGTGGTGAACCTCCCGGATTTGAAAGAAGGGAAGTGGTGCAGATGGATACATACCAGATTATAAGCCTGTTATTTTTAGGCGGTAACTTCCTGATCGCGCTGCTTGCTTATATAGATAGGAATAACAAGCGAAAATAAATAAACCTACCTTGTACTTGACCGTCGGGTAGGTTTACATAACCAATCTGGGAGTCAACCACTTTGTGGGCGGTTACTCTTTTTATATCAATAATATAACATATATTGTATTTGATTGCAAGGATTTTAATCGTAATTTTAGCTTGAACTTAGGTATAAAATATGGGGTGAATCTATGACAAAATATTTGCAGATTCGGCACTGGGATTATTGGTGGGGAGTTTATGGATATCTGGATGCGCTTGTGTCCGGGGTGGAATTTAGTATTACAGAAGACAGGGATGGGGAACAGCTGTTTTTTCACATGGATCTCTATACTCTGCCTGCATTGGAGGAATTCTTAAAGTCAGAGGAGTATATAGAAAAGACTGACAGATCTTTTCCGTGCTTTGTGGAGATGTCATCTGCGCTTCACAGGGGAAGCATGGAATATTTTATAGGTGGATTATATTATAGAGATTACTGGCCGGAAATTGCTTGGTGTAATCAGTTTTGGCAGGAAGAGAAGGGGATATTCAGCTTGAAATCGCCAGAACGTGAACCTTATTATGCAGTGGTGTTTATACGTGAAGAAAGGCCGCTTTTGCCGAAACTGCTTTTGGAATGGGTGAAAAAATTGTCAGTGCCGTTATTTCGAATAAGTGATGATTATGAAATAGCGAATCAGCCATCGTATGAAGCTGCTGGGGCAGAGTATCAATTAGAACTGGAGCGTATGAAATAAACTTTCAATAAGCAGCTGATTAAATTGATCTTTCGGGTATAAAATAGTAAAATTGTATCAATAGTAAAAGTACATTTAATATATTTATCTGCAGAGAATTATGGAGGTATTGATATGTGCGGCCGTTATTATGTAGATGACGATACGATTAGAGAAACAGAGCGGATTGTCCGGGAAGTAGACCGAAAGATGAAAAAATTAAAAGCCGGGGATGTATACCCATCTGGCAGAGCGGCTGTGATTACCGGAAAGACGAATGGGCTGCGGCTGGAAGAAATGAACTGGGGTTTTCCAAGGAATCAGGGTAGCGGGCTGCTAATTAATGCACGAGCGGAAACTGTGCTGGAACGAAAGATGTTTCGGGAGAATGTACGCCGCAGACGGTGTATTATTCCGGCAAAATGGTTTTATGAATGGGACGCTGAGAAATATAAGGTCTCTTTTATGCGGGTGGAAGAGCCTGTGTTGTATATGGCGGGGGTTTATGGCTGTTTTCAGGATGAAGAGAGGTTTATTATATTGACAACGCAGGCGAATGATTCGGTTCGTCCAGTGCATCATAGAATGCCGGTTATATTGGAGAAAAATGAATTGGAAAGTTGGATGTGTTTGGGAACGTCGCAAGAAGAACAAAGACAAGATGATGTTTTAAAATCTATATTAAATAAAATTCCTCCTATGCTTAAAAGGGAGCAGGAATATGAGCAGCAGAGCCTTGTGTTTGGGTGAAGCGTACAAGGCTGTAACAAAATAGTCGCTGCTATTCGGGGCGATATTGGCAGGTCAGCCAATATGTAGCACTTGATCTGAACTACTACAAAATCTTAAGTTAATGACATTGCCCGTGAATCGTAACAAATAGTCAGTAAGTTCATTTATTAATACTTGCATTTGTGATGAAATACATATAAGATAGCTGTAATGGCTGTTTTACAGTCTGGTAAATTTTCGTTACAGTGAAGCAAAAGGCCAACCTGCAACAATATTTGTTATAAATATGAGTGCAAATGCTTAGGAGGAGTCGTTTATGGCAAAAAGAAAGAAAAAAGCAGAAGTCATTCTGACGCCAGAGCAGCAGATAGAAGCAGATTATCAAAAAGCTGTCCGCCGTATGGAGGGGGCAGAAAAGATGCTTCAGTCGGAAGACAGGCTGCATATGTATAGAGAGGCCGTTCAGATGTTTGAAGCACTGGGAGATTATGAAGACAGTGAGGCACGCAAAAAGCGCTGTAAAAAGCGCCTGCCGATAGCCCGCAGGGAATATCGGGAGGAAGTATATCAGACAGGAATGCAGCTGAAAAAGGAAGCAAAAAGTTCTGCAGATTATGAAGCTGCGATCACAGAATTTCATAGGCTCAGACGAGAGTACAAAGATCTTCCCGAACAGATAGCTGAATGTGAAAAGCTGAAAGAAAAAGCATTAAGGAATGAGCGTGTGAAAACGATTGTTGGGAAAATATTTGCGATTATGGCATTGGCAGCGGCTGCTGCCCTGTTTCTATTTCTTCGATCACCGGCAGCTTATTATATAGAAGGCAGCTTTCTTATGGCGGTTGAGGATTTTGAACGGGCGAATACGATTTTTTCCAAAAGCAGGGGCTATAAGGATACTGAGGAACGTGTGAGGGAATGTAATTATCAAAGAGCGCTGAAAGCTGCTTCGGAAGGAAACTATACGAAAGCAGTCAGCCTGCTGTATGACAAAGTAGGGGAGTATAAGGATGCTTTGGAGAGAAAGGCACAGTATGAAATGGAAGTATTGGCAGAAGCCAAGATCGGCGATGTCGTGACCTTTGGTGAGGCAAAATGGTTTGTGGCGGATGCAGCAGGCGCAGGATCAAAGCTCCTTGTTCGAAGAAAGCCGGTAAAAGAAAATACTGTTTACCAAATGGCAGGAAAAGAAGCTGTCTGGGAGCAGTCGAATATGAGGTCATGGCTGAATGGAGAATTTTATGAGACGTGTTTTTCCCGTTATGAGCAGGAAGCTATTTTAGATACACAGATTGTAATGAAAGAAAACAGCGCTTATGGCACAAAGGGCGGAAATCAAACAAATGACCGAGTGTTTTTATTGGATGAAGAGGAGGCAGGAAAGTATCAGGAGTTATTGGAATCGGATGAAAATCAGAAGGCATGGTGGCTGCGCACGCTTGGAAAAACTACGGACAGTGTAGCATTTGTGTCTGCAGAAGGAAAAGTCATGCCTTATGGGTACGCAGCAGATACGAAGGAACTGGCGGTACGGCCGGCAATCTGGGTGTTATACCCATAAGCATACTGGTGGACTGTCTGCTTGGTATCTGTACAAATGAATCATTCATATATCTGATGTATTTACTAATGTATGCAGATACAAATTTGTACAAATACCAAGCAGACAATACACTAGAGCGTGTTTGAAAAATCCGGGTAGTTGTATGATTTGCCCCAAATTGTAACAATGAGAGTTGAGTAAGACAGCGCGGTTGATCCTTTTTTGTGAATGAAAGGAAACCGTGCTGTTTTTCTATGGAGTGTGACATAGATATTATAAAATATAGAATGACAAATAGAATTAAATCGGGCATAGCAAAAGCCTTGTCATGGCATGTGATGTAAACTATTACAAAAAAATTACTTTTTTATAAAATTTTGTGTATATATTGCACAATCCTCCAAAAGGAGATATTATATAGATATAGAACTTCTGAAAGGGGAGCAGCTTATGGATGCACAGACTATTTATATAACTTGTATCATTGGCGGGATTTTGCTGCTGTTAATTTCCATTGTATTCAGTGCTGTCGGAGATTTTTTTGATTTTGCAGCATTTGATCTGTTCAGCTTTGATATTGGGGATTTCGATGTGGATATTCTGCCGGTTTCCATGAAGTCGCTGTGTCTGGCGGCAACTGTATTTGGAAGTGTCAGCATGATGCTGATCGCGCAGCCGTCTGGCCTGCGGCATGTGATAGCAGGTGTATGCGCTTATATCGGTGCGTTTATCGTGCAGAATATTACCGGTTTTCTGAAAAACCACCAGTCAGAAGCTGAGTCAATTGAAAGTATCTGCAGCCGCAGTTATGTGGTTAATGTATCGATACCTGAACAGGGGTATGGTTCTGTGGCTAGCTCAGACCGGGAACGTTCTGTGATTACCATGACAGCAAAATCCATGGATGGCAGTGCGATTACAGTTGGGACGAAGGTGAATATCGTTCAAATCACAGATCATGTGGCAATCGTCATGAAAATATAGAAGCATGAATATGCAGGAAGGTATGGCTATGATGATGTAGTAATCAAAATGAAGTTAAGTTTGATTAGGCAGGAAATAACGAATAAAGGATTCATTTAGAGAACAATCGCTGTATTTCTGTACAGACAGGGATAGAATAGAGGATTCATCTGGAAAAAACAGCTGTATTTCTGTACAGACAGGGATAAAAATAAGGGATTCTTTATGAAAGAACAGCTGAATGCTGCACTGACAGCAGATAAAAGGAGGATATAAGTATGATGATAAAAGAATTTTTACCAATAATTGCGATTCCGCTAGTAATTATTCTTGTATTGATTGCGATTTTTTCTATGTGGAAAAAAGTGCCGCAGGACAAAGCAGGAGTAATTACAGGTCTGAAAAGGCGTGTCATTACTGGCGGCGGCGGACTTGTTATTCCAGGCGTTGAGCGGATTGATTATATATCCCTGGGGAATATGCCGCTGCGTGTAGATACAAAAGGAAGCCTGTCATCGCAGGGCGTTCCGATTTCAGTCAGCACGACAGCAGTTATCAAAGTGCGGAACTCGCCGGATGCGATTCTGACAGCTATAGAGCAGTTTACGGGGAAGAATGAGCAGGAAATTATTAAAAATATCATGTCTACGGCGACTGCTGTATTGGAGGGCAAGCTGCGTGAGATTATCGCGACGATGACAGTCGAGGATTTATACCAGAAGAGGGAGGCTTTTTCCAGTCAGGTGCAGGAAGTCGTCGGTACTGAGTTGGGCAATATGGGGCTTGAAGTAAAGAACTTTACGATTACAGATATATCAGATGAAAACGGATATATCGAAGCTCTCGGTGAAGGCATGATCGCTCAGCGTAAAAAGGATGCTGAGATTCAAAAATCAGAAGCAAAGCGTGAGCAGGATGAGCGTACTTCTGAAAATATAAAAATCGGCGAGCAGGCGAAATTAGAAGCAGCTACGGCAATCAAGCAGGCAGAAAAGGAAAAGCAGGTTGCAGAGGCACGCTATCAGAAGGAAATCAGTACAGCGAATGCGGAAGCAGAGCTGGCACATGACATACAGCGTAAAAAGACACAGAAAGAAGTTATTCAGGCAGAGATGGATGCAGAATTAATCCGTCAGCAGAGACAAAAAGAGATTACTGAGGCGGAGATTCAGGTGCAGATTACACAGGCGCAGAAGAATACGGAGCTCGCAGAACAAAAAGCGCTTGAAAAAGAAAAGCAGCTGCTTTCTGAAGTAGTAAAGCCGGCAGAAGCCGGCAGAAAGAGACAGGAACAGGAGTCAGAAGCAGATAAGTATGCTGAGATTAAAAAAGCAGAGGCTGAGGCTGAGAAAAAGAAAATAGATGCACTTGCGGAAGCGGAGGCAATCAAGGCAAAGGCACTTGCGGAGGCAGATGCGATTGAGGCAAGAGCAAAAGCGGAAGCAGAAGCGATCGCGCGCAAAGGTAATGCAGAGGCAGAAGCAAAGAAAGCCTCCCTGCTTGCCGAAGCAGAAGGTCTGGAACGAAAAGCAGAAGCTATGCAGAAATTAAACAGCGCCGGTGTCATCCAGATGGTGATTGATAAGCTGCCTGAAATGGCAAGCGCTGTGGCTCAGCCGCTTACGGCGATTGATAAGATTTCAATCATTGACAGTGGCAGCGGAGAATCCGGGGTATCTCAGATGGGAAACTATGTGCCTTCTCTGCTGGCGAAGACGATGGAGACAGTGAAAGAGACGACAGGATTTGACATGATCGATGCGATGAAGTCGAATACCATTCAGGCACAGACAGATCGTAATATCAAAGTGGAAGGAATTGGCCCAAAAGATAGGCTGTAAGCTCAGCATTATAGGTCATAATAGAAAAATCCCTGCATACAATTTAATAACAAGGATTGTATGCAGGGGTTTCTTTTGAAAAGTTATATCGAAGAACGAGCGGTTGAGATCGCAAATTATATTATACAGCACAATGCTACCGTACGGCAGGCGGCCAAGAAATATGGAATCAGCAAATCGACCGTACATAAAGACTGTACAGAAAGGTTGGGACAGGTCAATCCGACATTGGCTGCGGAAGTCAGAAAGGTTCTGGATGTCAATAAATCCGAACGCCATATCAGGGGAGGACTTGCCACAAAAGAAAAATATCTTCATCATCACTATATTTGATATGTTGTCATGTCATGGGGGATCTAGAGCGTGTTCGAAAAATGCTTTCCGTGAAATGCACCCACAGGGCATGATATGGAGAATTTATCTCAAATTTACGAGGCATAGCGGGCTGTGTTGATTAAATTTGGGATGAATTATCCGCAGTGTGGGGAGTGCAGATCGCGGAAATGATTTTTCGAGCACGTTCTAGTGTACTGACACGACGATAAATGAACTAATAAAACTATCCGCAAGTCATATAATAAAAGCATTGAAGTTGCTAGAGTTAGTTCAAATCTCATTGTGCCAGTACACTAGCCAGATTTGTATGCTCTTATAATAATAACAGAAAATGGTTTGTAATTGAGACTGTCAATACGGCTTTACACCTTGCACAGAATCTGTTATGATAAAGCTGTAACGATCAAGGCAATCAAAGAAAGCAGGTGGTTGTATGACAGGTAAAGAAGTGGTTAATTTAATTCAAAAATTAGAAGAGGAAGGAATGTCTGCTGAAAAGATAATAGAAATAATTAAATACGTAGAAACAGCAGAGCCAAAAAAAGAAATACAATGATAAATAATTCAACCGAAACGAACCATAAGGTGTAAGGTCTTATTATTAAGGCTTTGCGCCTTTGTAATTTATGATAATAGAAAATTCGAGAAGCGTGCTTTCCATTATTGTGATAAGAATATTGAGAGCGCATTTTAAGTAGCAGCAAAAGTTATCACTGATTAGAATAAGATGCATCAGATGGTGAGACGCAGATAGGAGAATGGATATGAGGGAAGATGTGGACAATGCAGATATAAAAAATAGAGATTTAGAAGATAAAGGCAGAGATCTAAACGATGAAGTGCAGCATGAACGAGCCATTCTGGTAGGCGTGGACGACGGAACGGATAAAAACTTTGAGAACTCTATGGAAGAGCTGGGGAGTCTGGCGCAGGCGTGTGGCATGGAGCCGGTGGGCGTAATCACGCAGAGGATGGAAAATTCTCATAGAGGTCAAAATAAAGGGCATAAGAGCCTATACGTAGGAACGGGCAAGCTGCAGGAAATAAAAGAGGCAATACAGTTCCTTGAAGCAGACATCGTGCTGTTTGACGATGCTCTGACTCCGTCGCAGCTGCGCAATCTGCAGTCAGAGCTGGCAAAACCGATTTTAGACAGGACGACATTGATTTTAAATATATTCGAATCGCGTGCCAGAACGAGAGAGGCTAAGCTGCAGGTGGAATCTGCGAAGTTGAGATACCTGCTTCCGAGGCTGGTCGGGATGCATGAGGCTTTGACCAGGCAGGGCGGCACTAGCGGCAGCATGAGTAATCGTGGTTCCGGTGAGAAAAAGCTGGAGCTTGATCGAAGAAGGATCGAGCATCGTATTACAGAACTGGGCCGGGAGCTGGAAGAAGTATCTAGGGAAAGACGGGTGCAGCGTAAGCAGCGGCAGAAGGCCAGAGTGCCGCTCGTTGCTTTGGTGGGCTATACAAATGCAGGAAAATCTACGGTTATGAATGCCATGATTGATACCTATATGGAGAATATGGAAAAAAAGGTAGTGGAGAAGGACATGCTGTTTGCTACTCTGGATACCGCCGTAAGAAGAATCTGTACAGGAAACAACAGGGATTTTCTCCTGTCAGATACAGTCGGATTTATTCACAAGCTGCCTCATGCGTTGGTGAAGGCTTTCCGCTCGACTTTGGAAGAAGTGGAAAATGCAGATCTGCTTCTTCATGTCGTGGATTATGCGGATCCCCATTTCAGGGAACAGATGGAGATTACAAAGCAGCTGCTGTCGGAGCTTGATACGGCAAATATTCCTATGATTACTGTATTCAATAAAGCAGACCGGTGTGGTATGGAGGATTATCCCAAGGCAGCAGGTGATGACAGAATTTATATTTCTGCTAAGGATCAGGATTCGATTCGGCTGCTGACTGACATGATTCTGGACAGGACTTATAGTGATTATGTAGCTGCGGAGTTTTTGATTCCTTATCAAAGAGGGGATGTCGTATCTTATTTTATGGAAAATTCTCAGATGGTCAGCAGTGAGTATGAGGAAGAGGGAACGCGGATTTGGGTAAGGTGCCATCAGGCAGATCGAGATAAATATGAGAATTATTGCTGCAGTATATAACTAAATTTACATGACTAGAAATTTTATCGCGGCAATGGCATGAATCAGGCTGTAATAAAGTCTAATTTCTGTCCGGATGCACTGGAACGAGAAAAATGCTTGTACATTACGAACAATGAAAAGCCCCTTAATAATTAAGGGGCTTTCAATACATTTATTGTGCAGCTTCTTCTTTCTCTACCTTTACGACAGAGCTTGCCCAGATGGAAGCATCTGTAGACAGGCTGCATTTTACAGTTACAGAACTTGCTGTTTCATCGGCACCCAGTGTCAGGATACACTCTGGATGTGCTTTGTCTTTTGTCTCGACGATTTCTACTTTTGTATTTTCGGAACGAGCTCTTTCGACTGTCCATACTACTTGCTCGTCTTTCTTGTCGCCGCGTACTTCTACTGCGAATTTCTTTGTCTCACCCGGCTTGATCGTGTCTGCTTCGGTATCAGAAGAGACAGCGATGGCTGTATTGTTGTGGATTGTGACTTCTTCGGAACGGTTTCCTTTGTAGTCTTCCAGAACTACTGTGATATCATCTGCACCTGCTACGTTTGGCATTTCGCTTTCGTAACGGGTAATTGTTGTTTCTGTAGAAGGGCCGTCTGGTGTAATTGTCTTGTAAGTCAGCTTGTACCAGTCTTTTGGCAGTGGAGCTGTCAAAGCGCCGTTCTTAACAGAGCCGGTGTATGGTTTGCAGTAGCTGTCGTCCATACGCCCGTCGTATGCGGTAGCTGTGCCGTCAGCTGTTGTAATCAGCATGTTGTATCTGGCGCCGTCTGCGTCTGCGCCTTTTGGCACTTCAACGATAGCGCTCTGTTCTCCTTCGGCTGACCAGATGGTATTGTCTGTGCTGTAAGCTTTTTGTACAGATACTGTAGCATCCGGGCCAGTCCATGATACGTTTAGCTTGCCGTCTTCAGCGATTACTTTTACATCCTTGACAGCATTGCTGTAATCATAGATTGCCTTCGCAGCTTTACTCTGTTTTCCTTCTTCGGATACAGCTTTTACACGGATAGCTGCTTTGCCGTCTGTATTGTAGATGTCTTTAATGTAGAAAATATCGTCATAAGTTCCGCCGAGGTAGATTTCTTTGCCGTCTTTTACAGTGTATACGTTATACTGTTTTACTTTGTCATAGGATGCAAGATCCCAGGATATTACCATTTCGCCGGTGTCGTATGCCTTATCAATCGTCAGTCCTGTCGGAGTTGCTGGAGCTGCCATCTTCTTTGAGCTTAAGTATGCCAGTCTGCCGACATTGATCTGGTAATCTTTTGCGCTGTCGGATACTGCAAGGCCGATGGAGGCAATTTTTCTGCCTGAATAGCCTGAGAGGTCTACGCTGGATTTTGCCCATTCTCCGGCTTTGTCTGAGTTGTTAATATCCAGTTTTACTACATTGTCCGTATCGTCTGCAAAAATAAGGCCGAGCTGTAATTTTGCATTGTCGTTGGAGACTTTCTGGAATGTTACGTTTACATGTGTATCTTCTTTTACATCTAAATCTGTTTTGTACAGATGGATATAATCATCCTTGCCGGCATCCCCGTAGATCACGAGCGAAGAACCGCCGCTGTATGCGCCGACCTGTTTATAATCAAAGCTTCCGGACTTTCCTGAAGGATCGTCCTTGCCGTTGTCATAGTTCTTTGCTAATTTAGAGCCGTAATCGAAGTCAACATTCAGATTTCCATCCTTTGATTCGATCCACCACTGCCAGGTAGGAAGTATGTCCTGAATATTGATATTTGACCATTCGTTGGAATTGGATACTTTTCCTCTGATCTTGTATTCCATGCCGTGTCCGGTATTAAAATTAGTAACAAATGTATCGCCGTTAATGACAGATCTCTCTGTGATGTAAGCTGCTACTCCGTCAAAGGTCTGGGATTCCTGTGTGCCGATGGCAATGTCTTTATTGTCTGCATAGGTCTTGCGGTTTGCAGTAGAGCTTGCTTTTGTCGGATCCTGGAACGGGCCTGACCACCATCTGCGTTCACGCTCGAATGCCATCCACTGGAATTCATCTTTTTCACGGCGCATAGCTACGTTATCATTGCCGCCGTCAAAGTCTTCGTCAAGACCGCTGTGTACAAAATCTGTTCCTAAGGAAGCGATTGCGTTCATAGGCTGTCCGTCTTCTCCGAGGTTCAGGCGCAGGTCATACTTCTGATCCCAGCGGTCACCGCCGGCTTCTATGCCGACAAAGACAGTGTCAAGAGGATTTAAGCCTAATGATTTTGCGTGTGCTGCTGAGTCTTTCAGCTTATCAGCATCCCACCAGTAATTTAAAAAGATCGAATCGCTGTACTGTGTATCGCCTTCTTTAACGAATGGAGAATCTACGATGTTAAATTCATTTTCGTAGCTGATCGCGCCGGTTTCATTATGGATGGAATCATACCATTGAACATAGACGCCGTCGTCGCGCAGCTGTTTCATAAACTGCTTGTACAGAGGAATGTCGGCTGTAGGAATTTTTTCTTCCTGATTGATGAACCAGCCGTCAAAGCCGTAGTATTTACACATTTCTGCCAGCTTTGCAGCATATGGGAAGCTGCCGTCTTCGTTCTGTGTTAAAAGTGCTGTGTGCTTGAGTCCTGTACGAGGAAGGAAGATACATCCGATCGAAAGGACGCCGTTTTTATGCGCTGCATTTGTATAAGCCGCGTTTGGTGCGTTTACCAGGCCGAATTCGAATTTGCGGTATTTCCACGAATCTACGACACCGCGTTCGTTCTGATATAGTTCTTCCGGTACTTCTTCGGTCGGAAGGCCGTGCCAGGAACCGTAATAATCGGCATACTGCCAGAAATTAAACAGGTACTGGCTGAATTCGTTGGTATACTGGTATGCGTCAAAAAAGGCATTGCCGTAATCGCCTGTCAATGTAAAATATTCTGTTTCGCTGTTTAATTCCGGATTAGCCTGTGTAGCAGCAAGCGGTGCATTTCTCTTCTGGAGCGGTACTCTGGCGCGCATAAGCTCGCTGTTAGGATCTGTTTCGGGTGACCAGTCCAGTAAATCTTCTGCACGGTAGCCGTGTGCATAAGCCTGATTTTCGCCCTTTGCGCTTTCGCCTATGTATGGCAGTGTATCGCTGGCTAATACCGGCATAGATGTGCCGAGTACGGAAGCGGCAGCGACGAGAGCAGTTACTTTCCCTTTAAGGGCTCTGCGTTTTATTTTTTTCATAATTGTTTCTGATACCTCCTATCAATACCTTCTGAAACTTTATTCTCGCGGACACAGGAAAACAGTAACGGTTCAGACAAGCTGACTTGGTACTGTTATGGAAAACAGCCGTGTTTACGTGGGGCTGTGATGGATGCCGCGAGAGTCAGTAACCGATTCTTACATAGGGTTGCTGACTTTGGCAACGGGCTCATTCAAATGCGCATTTTGTTTGAGATGAGCTAAGATTAACATATTTAACATAATTTGGCAATATTTATTTATAATTTATTACAAATATTTTGCGGATGGCAAAATTATTCGTTTTTTTACCGAAAAATAAAGTTGGTTTTTTGTACTTTTTGTAGAAAATGGCAGAAGGGCGCAGATAAACAATAGTTAGCATTCGTAAACACGAATATTTTGCAGAAAGCAGTGATCAGGTGTTACATATTGGCTGTTCGGACGCTGAGAGAGGGAATCTGCCTTGTCTGCCGGCGTCCGTTCCAGAATGTAAAATGTTTAGGTCTTATCAAAATCAGCGTTCAGGAAATGTCGTCTTCAATGTAATTGTATTGATTGTTTTCATATTAAGACGTAGGATTCAGGGTATGGAAAGACCTTTGCGCTGACGCGAATCTGTATACACTGCTTATACGAAAGATCTACGAGACAGTACACGGTATATCGATCATAAAATGCTTCATACGTTATGCGCAGGATAATTTTTCGAGAGTGCATGTCAAAAAAGGGAGGTGTATCGGGGGAGCGCCTCCGTTTTTTGACATGCACTCTTCGCTTTGCGGAGAATTTATCCCATACTTAAAAGCACAGCCTGCTGTACCTTATAAATTTGGATAAATTCTCCATATCATTCCCTGTGAGTGCAAAGTGGGAAGCATATTATGCACGATGTGCAGTTTGGCAGTTTTCACAGAAAGCAGTTTTCAAGCACTGGATTAAGATAACAAACTTATCTTTCTGACATACTCAATATATAATCGAATCCCTATATATCACCTCAGGATTAATGTAAGTAAGTTCATATGGAGCATCTGCATGTTCCATCCGGTAAATCATCTGCATGGAGAGACGCTTGCCCAGCAGGCTTGTTTTGACATCCGCGGTCGTGATTAATTCTTCGATATTGGAATATTCATGGCTTCCGTCATATCCGGTTACGACAATCCCTCTGGGGATCCGGGCCGTGTGCTCTGCAAAATATAGATGCAGAAAGTGCGCGATATAGTCGCTGACGCAGATGAAAGCCTGCGGCAGCGTTTCAAGCGAATCTAAGAAGTCGCTGAGCTCGCGGTAGTAGGAAAAGATGCCGATGCTGTGTGTCAGGCATACGGTTTCATCGATTTCTAAATGGTGGTCTGCCATACACTGGCAGTATCCCTTATAGCGGTCCAGATTCGTACGTGCGTAATGAATATCACCGATAAAGCCTATGTGGGCCAGGCCGCGGTCGATAATTGATTTCGTGATTTTGTAGATCGAGTCATGGCCTTCCAGTAAGATCAGGTCGCCATGAAGCTGGCAGATCTCCATCTGCGGTACGGTATCTAAAAAGACTTTTGGCAGCTCTAGCTCATTAATGAGACGGAGCAGATTTTCATCATAGACATTGAGTATAATGGCGCCTTGTATGTCGTCGCTGCTTAATATGGCGGGCATCGTAAAGCTGTCTGTATAGGCGGACGGCATATAAGTATACATCATATTCACGTTATGGTAAGAAAGCTCCTGCGCCATCCGGTGTATAATATGTGTCCAAAAGGTTGAGGAATCCGGTCTTGAAATAATCAGGGAGACGGTTTTTTCATTTCCATCTGCATTGGCTCTTGCAGCTTCGGCAGGGAGGCTGATTTTTGAGTAGCCCAGTTCTTTTGCTTTGTTCAGGACGTTCTGTCTGAGGGAGGAGGATACGCCGCTTTGATTCTTGAATACTTTCCAGACCGTAACCCGTGAAATTCCCAGGGCATCCGCGATGTCTTGCATTGTTATTTTACTCATTGGAAACCCCCTTTTTTTGTTTTGATTTTTATCTTAAGTATGGTTATCAGTTTCATGGTTTTTACTAGTATAGCATGTTGTCAGTGGAAAAGCAAAGCAAGTTTTTTTAACAAAAGTTAACATTTTATGAACGAAGATTTTGACGTGCGAATTATAAACATACGTGTATTATTTTGTAAAAAAACAAAATGAAATTTAACGCTTTGGTTAAAATGCACAATAAAAATTGGCGTAAGGAAAATAATGTTAAAATACTATTGACAAAATGCCGATAAAATGTTAATGTGGTATTACGTAAAATGTTAACGGCTTTTTTAACAAGAAAGGAGGAGGCAATGGAAAGTCAAAACAAAAAGCGCAAAAAGCGTTCATGGACAAGGAACGATACGGAGCTGACGCTGCTGGCTCTGCCGGGAAGCATATGGTATCTGTTGTTTTGTTTTATGCCGATGTTCGGACTTATCATAGCATTCAAAAACTACAAGGCTGTCGCGGGGAAGGGATTTATCTACAATGTGCTGCACAGTGACTGGGCTGGATTTAAGAATTTTGAATTTTTGGTTAAGTCGAATGATTTGTTTATCATACTGAGAAATACGATTTTGTATAATGTTGTATTTATTGTATTGGGACTGTTTTTCTCGGTTGGTCTGGCAATCATGATCAGCCTTTTGCACAGCAAGAGAAAGTCAAAAGTGTATCAGACGCTGATGTTCTTCCCGTATTTTATGTCATGGGTAGTTGTAGCGTATTTTGTGGATGCATTTTTGAATGTAGACAGCGGTATGATTAATAATCTGTTAAGGAGTTCAGGCGGAGAAGCCGTACAGTGGTATATGACCCCGAAGGTATGGCCGTTCATCCTTATTTTCATGAATATATGGAAAAATACAGGTTATAATATGGTCATCTATCTGTCTAGTATTACAGGTATTGATACGACACTGTATGAAGCTGCGGTTATGGACGGAGCGAATAAGACACAGCAGGTATGGCATATCACGCTTCCATGTCTGAAAAACGTAATTATCATGATGTTTATCCTTAATGTAGGTAAGGTCTTCTATTCTGACTTTGGTTTGTTCTATCAGATTTCACAGGGAGCATCGGGTTCGATCTTTAACGCAACTGCGACGATTGATACGTACGTATATAATGCCATACAGTCTTCAACGCCGGTCGGCATGACATCAGCAGCTACATTCTTCCAGTCGGTAGCCTGCTGTATCACGATCTTGCTGGCAAATGCGCTTGTAAAGAAGATTGATGAAGACAGTGCGATTATATAGGAGGGTGTTATGGCTAAGAATGATAAAGACCTTGCGGATTCCATGACTACGCTGAACCGGATTAAGCCTTCGACGAATCTGGTGTTTAACGCTATTTTTTGGGTTCTTGCAGCAATATGTATCATACCGGTAATCTTTGTATTTATGATTTCTGTTTCGTCAGAGGAATCGATCCGGATGAACGGGTATCAGTTTTTACCAGAGACCTTTTCACTGGAGGCATACAAATTCCTGTTTGATGAGGCAGAGATGATCCTGCGGGCGCTGGGTATGTCCGTACTGGTATCGGTAGTAGGAACGGTGTTAGGACTTGCTTTAACGAGTACGATGGGCTATGTTCTTTCCAGAAAGACTTATAAATTAAACGGTCTGCTGACGATGATTGTATTCATCCCGATGATATTTAATGGTGGTATGATTGCATCTTATGTAGTGAATACACAGATGCTTGGACTTAGAAATACAATCTGGGCACTGATACTGCCGCTTTGTATGTCGTCATTTAATGTCGTAATCTGCAGGACGTTTTTCAATACGAATATACCGGATTCTATTATTGAATCGGCTCAGATCGACGGTGCGAGTCAGCTGACGATTTTTTCGAAAATTGCTCTGCCGCTGTCAAAGCCTATGTTGGCGACGATTGCGCTGTTTTTAGCATTTGGATATTGGAATGACTGGTTCCAGGCATCGCTGTATGTGACAAATACAAAGCTGAATACACTTCAGGCGCTGCTGAATCAGATTCAGAGAAGTATCGAAATGATGGCAAATAATCCGGCGATGGGTCTGACGCTGCAGCAGTATCGGAATGCTATGCCGAAAGAGGGAGCCAGAATGGCTATGGCGATCATTATTATTGTACCGATTGCGTGTACATATCCATTCTTCCAGAGATACTTTATATCAGGTCTTACTGTGGGCGCGGTAAAGGGTTAGTCGGATAGTCCTATTGTATCGGGATGAGTACAGACAGAGTTACTTTTCACACCCCGGCCAAAAGAGGCTGTGCTGTAAAAAGTAACGGCATTCGGCCCATTGGAAGTTTGCCTTTGGCGTGAAAAGTAACCAGACAGACTTTGAATACATGTGAATATAGGTTTGTAAATATTGTTTTTAATATTTGATATGGTATAATATTTATACAACTAATACAGTTCATTATTTTAAGAAGGGAGAAAAATATGAAGAGGAAAAAATTAATGGCATTGTTATTAGCAGGTATGCTGGGTGTCAGCGCTATGGCAGGATGCGGCGAATCGGATGAAAGCAGCTCTGGAGATAACGGCAATACGGCGGACGAAGGCGGCAACGCAGCTGATGAAGGCGGTTCCGATGAAGGGAACTCTGATCAGGGCAGTTCCGATGAAGGAGGTTCTGATGCTTCAGGCGAAGTAGTTACACTGAAATGGATTCAGGTTGGTAACGGTATGCCGGCGAATTATGATGCATGGCTGGAGCAGATTAATCCGTATCTGGCAGAGAAGATCGGCGTGAATGTAGATATGGAAATTGTGCCTTGGTCAGACTGGGACAACCGCAGAAGTATTATTGCGAACTCTGGTGAAGAGTTTGATATCTTATTTACAGATCAGGGACGCTATAATACAGAAGTGTCTACCGGTATCTTTATGGATATTACGGAAATGATAAAGACAGAAGCGCCGGATCTGTATGCGCTGATTCCTGAAGATTACTGGACAGCAGCGTCGATCGGCGGCAGCGTCTATGCAGTGCCGACTTATAAAGACAGTTCTATTACGAACTATTTTATCTGGGATACAGATGTTGCTAAGAAATATGATGTTGATTATGAAAATATTCATACACCGGCAGAGTTAGTGCCGGCGCTGCAGAAGATCAAAGAAGGAGAAGGCGGTTCCCCTTATTATATGTCTAAAAACGGTGCTGACTGGCTGAATTCTTATTATGATCAGCTGGGTGCAGGACTTCCGGCACTTGGAATTAAGTATGATGATGCGGAAAAGAAGGTTGTGTATCCGTTCGAAGATGCAGATGTTATGGAGTCTTTGAAAGCAATTCATCAGATGTATAAAGAAAATATTATCAATGGTGATGCTCCGACATCGGATGACTCCAATGGATACCGTAATTTCTTCGTAGCACAGGGCTGGAGCGGCGCAGCAAAATCAAACTGGGGCCCTAGAAATGGAATCGAAAACTGTGAAGCAATTAAGTATGGTGAAACGATCGTATCTAACACATCCGTACGTGGTTCTATGAATGGTATTTATGTAAGCTGCAAGTATCCAGAGAAAGCTCTGAAGCTGTTAGAGCTGGTAAATACAGATACAAAGGTGCGTGACCTGTTCTATTATGGTGTAGAAGGAGATAACTTCGAATACACAGATGACAACAAGGTAAATAAGTTAAATGAAGACTGGTCTATGGCTGGTTATACACAGGGTACTTTCTTTAACGTATCTCAGCTTGCATCTGTAGAGTTCAATGAATGGGAAGAAGTACAGCAGCTGAATGAATCAGCAACACCTTCTGTAATGCTTGGTTTCGATATGGATACCAGTGAGATTGAGACAGAGCTGGCAAACTGCCGCAGTGTCTATGAGAAATATAAATCAGAGCTGTGGACAGGCGCTAGAGATCCGGAAGAGCTTGTTCCGAAGATGAAATCTGAATTGGATGCAGCTGGATGGGATACAATCCGTGAAGCGGCACAGACACAGGTTGATGCATGGAATTAAATTGATATTTTATAGAAAAAAGGGTATTATAATAAGTGTTTAATCTGATAGGGAATCTGAATGCAGATTCCCTATCATGCTATAAAAATAATAGCTGTGAGACTTACCGTAAGACGGAGCAGGCATTATGGTTTTTCGGATTTTGCAGCTGTATATATAATATTAAGGACACGAAAGGAGAGGACATGAGCAGAATTATAGGGCAGTCGATGCCGAATATTCCTTGGGAAGACAAGCCGGACGGTTATGAAATGCCTTTGTGGCGTTACAGCAAAAATCCGATTATCGGCAGAAATGGCAATAAGGTATCCAACAGTGTATTTAATAGTGCCGTTGTTCCATTTGAGGATGGATATGCAGGTGTGTTCCGTTGTGACAGTAAGTCAATCACAATGGATATTTTTGTAGGAAAGAGTAAAGACGGCTATCAATGGGAAATCGAGGATGAGCCGGTACAGATGGAGGGTGCGGATGGTGAGATCTTAAAGAATGAATACCGATACGACCCAAGAGTCTGCTTTATTGAAGACCGGTATTATGTCACATGGTGCAATGGTTATCATGGGCCGACAATCGGGGTGGCGTATACGTATGATTTTAAGAAGTTTGTACAGTTGGAAAACGCATTTCTGCCATGCAACCGCAATGGGGTTTTGTTCCCGCGTAAGATTAACGATATGTATGTGATGCTGAGCAGGCCGAGTGATAACGGGCATACACCTTTTGGAGATATTTTCATCAGCCAGAGCCGGGATATGGAGTTTTGGGGGCGGCATCGTCATCTGATGAGTCCGGTTCCGGGCAATTTGTCTGCATGGCAGATTACGAAGGTAGGGCCTGGGCCGACTCCGATCGAAACAGATGAAGGATGGCTTTTGATTTATCACGGCGTTATTACGACCTGCAACGGATTTGTATACCGTATGGGTGCGGCGCTGCTGGATCTGGAGCAGCCGTGGAAGATCATTTATCGTTCCAAGGATTATATACTGGCTCCGCATGAGCTGTATGAATGTGTCGGAGATGTCCCGAATGTAGTATTCCCTTGTGCTGCGCTTGCAGATGCGGATACGGGAAGAATTGCAATATATTACGGGTGCGCGGATACGGTGACAGGGCTTGCGTTTACAACAGCAGACGATATATTGTCGTATTTGAAGGAGCATCATATTTAGATAATATGAAAGAACATCATATATGAGAAAAGAACAGTGCCGCACGCATATAGGTCATATGTAGCTGTGAGACTGAATCAATGTCATTAACTTAAGCATTTCATAACCAGATTCTGTGTCTGGAGGGTTAATAAATTATACCCGCGAACGAAAAAGTTTTCCAAATTCATTAGCGTTCGCGGGCATATACGGGCAATAGTTTTGGCAAATCATATCGTTCGCGAGTATAATAACATTGAATACTGAATACCAACATTTTAACGGAGGGACTCGTCATGGATTTTTTGGACAAGAGAGTCAAGGTAATCTGCCAGGAGCTGGATAAGCTGAAAGTAAAGCAGAGATTTGAAATACCAAAATGGCAGTACAAAGAAGGATTTTTTATCACACCTAAGGAGGCAGAGGCTTTAGAAGGGACATGGAGTGAATTTGACAGCAAGTCAATGCATTGGTACGGGCCGGACCGTCATTGCTGGTTTAAAGCTTCCTATACAGTTCCGCAAGAATTAGATGGAAAGCGTATGTGGATGCACGCTTGTACGCAGATTGATGAAGCGGATCATGGCAGAAATCCACAGTTTTTACTATTTATCAATGGAGAGCCGATTCAGGGAATGGATCTAAACCATATGGATGTGCTGCTTCGGGAAAAGGCAGCTGCAGGTGAGACGCTGGACATTCAGCTGCAGGCATACACGGGGACGCTGCATAGCGAATTTGCGCTCAATGTGGAAATGCGTGAGATCGATGCATCCATCGAAAAGCTTTATTATGACCTATGGGTGCCGCTTGCGGCTTTTTCACGTATGGAGGCTGAGGACAGGGACAGGCTGGCTCTGACTCATGTTCTGAATGAAACGGTCAATTTATTAGATCTCCGTACACCGTATTCGGAGGAATTTTACGCATCCTTAAAAGAAGCATCTGACTATATTGAACGTACACTGTATACACAGATGACGGGATGGAAAGAAGTGGTGGCATCCTGCATCGGGCATACACATATAGATGTAGCATGGTGGTGGACGGTTGCGCAGACGAGAGAGAAGGTGGCGCGCAGCTTTGCGACGGTATTAAAGCTGATGGATGAATATCCGAACTACCGCTTTATGTCTAGCCAGCCGCAGCTGTACTGGTTTTTGAAGGAGCGTTATCCGCAGCTGTTTGATAAGATGAAAGAGCGTGTCCGTGAAGGCAGATGGGAGCCGGAAGGCGGTATGTGGGTGGAAGCTGACTGCAATCTGACCTCTGGTGAATCTTTAGTACGTCAGTTTATGCACGGTAAGCGTTTCTTTAAGGAAGAGTTCGGCGTAGATAACCGTATTTTGTGGCTGCCGGATGTATTCGGGTACAGCGGTGCGCTGCCGCAGATTATGAAAAAATGCGGGATTGATTATTTTATGACGACAAAGCTGGCATGGAACCAGTTTAATAAGGTGCCGTATGATACGATGTATTGGAAAGGAATTGACGGTACACAGGTGCTGACATATCTGATTACGACGTTGGATGTCGGCCAGCCGACGGAGAATTTCTTCACGACATATAATGGCAATCTGCATCCTGATGCGATTATGGGCGGCTGGATGCGTTATCAGAATAAGGATATTAATAATGACATCTTGATCTGTTATGGATATGGCGACGGCGGAGGCGGCCCGGACAGGATTATGCTGGAGACCTCAAAGCGTATGGAAAAGGGAATACGAGGCATTCCAAAAGTGCGCCAGGTATTTTCCAGGACATTCTTTGATGAGCTGAAGCAGCGTGTGGAGAATGACCGAAGGCTTCCGGTATGGGAAGGCGAACTGTATTTTGAATACCACAGAGGCACATATACTTCTATGGCACGCAATAAGCGTTCGAACCGTAAGGCAGAGCTCGGCCTGATGGATTTAGAGCTGTTGTCTGTGATGACGGAAGGAATGCTGCCGTATCCGGTCGAAGAGCTGGATGCGATGTGGAAAAAAGTCCTGCTGAACCAGTTCCACGATATTCTGCCGGGATCCAGTATTCATGAGGTCTATGAGGTTACTAAGCAGGAATATGAGCAGCTGGATGCGCAGATGCAGACAATGATGAAAGAGCGTCTGAATATGCTTGCCAAGGATGGCGGCGGCATTACAGTCTTTAATACGATCGGCAGCCAGCGCAGTGACATTGTAAAGCTGCCGGATGTTAAGGCGGCAGCTCTTGCGGATGAAGATGGGAATGTCTATCCGGTGCAGCAGACAGAGGATGGAGCGGTCGTGTATGTCAAAAATCTGCCGTCCAAAGGATATCAGACATTTACAAAGGTGCAGGAAGCAAAAGACGTTCCATCGGCATTTGTCTTGGCAGACGACAGGCATCTGGAGACGCCTTTCTATACGATAGAACTGGATGAAAACGGACTGTTTACCAGAATCTTTGATAAGGAAAATGACAGGGAAATCATACAGCATGAGGAACGTGCAAATCTGATGCGTATGTATGAGGACAAGCCTATTTATTACGATAACTGGGATATTGATATTTATTATACAGAAAAATACTGGGATGCAGACAAGCTGGAGAGCATGGTGTGGACACAGGCAGGGCCGGTTCAGATTACTTTGATGCAGACAAGAAAAATCAGCAATTCTTTGATTCGTCAGAAGATTCATTTTTATGCTGAGAGCAGGCGCATTGATTTTGAGACATATGTAGACTGGAAGGAGCATCAGCATCTGCTGAAAGTGCATTTCCCGATGGATGTGCATACCGATCAGGCGACCTTCGACATTCAGTTTGGCAATCTGACAAGAAAGACCCATACGAATACGAGCTGGGATAAAGCACGTTTTGAGAGCTGTGGTCAGAAATGGATGGATTTATCGGAGGGGCATTATGGAGTCAGCCTGCTAAATGACTGCAAATACGGGCATTCCATTAAAAACTCAAATATGGCGCTGACGCTCATTAAATCCGGTATAGAACCGAATCCGACGGCAGACCAGGAAGAGCATTACTTTACGTATGCACTCTATCCACATGCCGGTGGCTGGCAGGAAGCAGATACGGTAAAGGAGGCATATAAGCTGAATCAGCCTGCATTAGTGGTGAATAGCGGAAAACCGGGATGCATCAGCAGTCTGGCTGCGGTCGATTGTGATAACGTCATACTCGAAACTGTGAAAGCAGCAGAAGATGGAAATGGTACGATTTATCGCATGTACGAATCCGAAAATGCAAGAACGAAAGTCCATCTGACAGTAAATAAGCCGTTTACAAAGGCTTATATCTGCAATCTGTTGGAAGAAACAGAGCAGGAAGCACGAGTGGAGGGCAGCTGTATTGAAGTATTGTGTAAGCCGTATGAAGTTGTAACGGTGAAAGTCGAATCATAAGTGCAACAGTTCAGCTTGTCTGAACTGTTACTATCATATGTTATTTTTTACACCCTGACCAGGCACCCGCTGTCTGGTCAGGGCCAAGGGCGAACTTTCAATGAGGTTTGTAACCATTCAGATAAAGTGTTACATATATGGATACCCGAACGCCGGATGAGGGGAGCAGGCCTGTCTTCTGGTGACTTTTCCAGAATGCTAAGAATCCCTAAGCATTCTGTGTTTACGCTGTGGCACCGGACGGTCGCAGCACCTAGTCCGCCCCGGCCTAAGGCCGGAAGCTAAAGGTGCCGCTGCGGCTTCGCCGCCTGTGCATGGTACAGAATGCTAAGAGCTTCTAAGCATCCTTCCAACGTCGCCAGAAGACAGGCCTGCTCCCCTCACCCGGCTGTTTTTGATAAGCATTACCAGAACCTTTTATCATGAGCTGCTGATCTAAGATTACTGATCTGACAGCCATTATGTATAGATAGTTTCATGTAATGTATGCCACGAACAGCTGAGAGAGGAAATCTGCCCGGTCTGTCAGCGGCTTTGGAAGAATGCTTAGGGATTCTTGGCATTCTGGAACGGACGCCGACAGACCGGGCAGATTCCCTCTCTCAGCGTCCTCACGGCCAATATCTAACGCTTTATCTGAACGGTTACAAAATCTTAAGTTAATGACATTGGGTGTAAAAGTAACTATCATGAAGTAATTCAGCGGATTTGCGGATGAATGAAGTTGAATTATATGGGATTTTATGATAAAATTTTAAGTGCTGAATTTGCAATGAAAAGAATTGAAATGTGTAAATTGAAATACACAGAATTGACTTCCCAAATTTAAGAGGAGCTGTCCGCTGCGACTCATAAATTTGGGATAAATTCTTCATGGAGCTGCAAGAAAATAATTTATACTGATGTGCAATAAAATCTGCCAGTAACGCCGACTCACGAGCGTTAATGCTTAAAATCTATATGGCAAATTTCATCGCTTGTGAGTATATAATGCATAAGTTATTTTCTTGCAGCTTCTCAGCAGCAGGTCAGCTTGTCTGAACTGTTATGCTTCACATTGCATTACAGGAGGTAATATGACATTATGAGCAATCATTCAAGTTCTCAAAAACAGGCAGAAGCACTTCTTAGCCAGATGACAGTTAAAGAAAAGATTGGGCAGTTATGTCAGCGTTTGTATGGCTTTGATATTTACCACGCAGATCACGGAGAGATTCATTTTACAGAAGAATTCAAGCGTGAAGTAGAAGAATGCCAGGGGCTGGGGACGCTGTACGGACTATACCGCGCTGACCCGTGGTCGGGAAGAAATTATGAAAACGGGCTTGTGGGTGATAAGGCAGTGCGGACTTACAATCAGGTGCAGAAATATGTACTGGAGCACTCCAGACTTTCGATTCCGGTTATGATGAGCAGTGAATGTCCGCATGGCCATCAGGCGCTGGATGGTTATCTGCTTCCGGTAAATCTGGCATCAGGTGCAGCTTTTTCACCTGAACTTTTGAAAGAGGCGGCGAAAATCTGTGCACAGCAGTTAAAAGGAATGGGAGTTGACCTTGCACTGGTATCTTTGCTGGATATTTTAAGAGATCCCAGATGGGGCAGGAGTGAAGAATGCTTTGGGGAAGATCCTTATCTGGCTTCATGTCTGGCAAAAGCGGCTGTAGAAGGTATTCAGCAGCAGGGCTGTGCAGTCGTAGCAAAGCATTTCTGCGGTCAGGGAGAGACGACAGGAGGGGTGAATGCCAGTGCGGCCAGAATCGGTGTGCGTGAACTGCGCGAAATTCATCTTCCGGCAGCAAAAGCGTGCTGTGAGGCAGGCGTACAAGGGATTATGGCAGCCTATAATGAAATCGATGGCATATACTGCCATGCGAATGGATGGCTGCTAAATGACATATTGAGGAAGGAATTTGGCTTTCATGGTATCGTTATGGCGGACGGGCTTGCGATTGACCAGCTGGACCTTATGACGGGGGATAATGTGAGGTCAGCTGCTGTGGCGTTGACGTCAGGCGTAGATGTCGGGCTGTGGGATCAGGCATTTTCGCGTTTGGGAGAGGCGCTGGAGCGCGGTCTGGTAAATATGGAGGATCTTGACCGGGCTGTCCTGCGTGTGCTGACTTTTAAATATGAATGCGGATTATTTGATCAGCCGTTTATAGGGATTGATGGAAATAGGACAGCAGATCTCACAGAAGCGGACTTGCGGAAGGGTTATTATCATGCGTATGGTTATGATGCTTATCCGCAGTCGAGAAAGCTGGCGGAAGAGACGGCAGTATTGTTGAAAAATGATAACAATATTCTGCCGTTGGTGGATAAGAGCTTGAAAATCGCAGTGATTGGGCCGAATGCTGACGATATATATAGGCAGATTGGGGATTATTCTCCGCCGCTGAAGAGGTCATCCGAAGAATCCAGACAAGATTTGAACCAGAAGCAGCCGCAGGATATGAACAATTCGCTGCGGGAGCCGTTTTCAGCAGCAACAGAAGCGGCATCTGTATCAGAAACGGCTGTTTCAACGAAAACAGCTGGAACGGCATCTGTATCAGAAAATAATGATGAGGCCGACGTTTTTGGAGCAGGCCGGGGAATTACGATATGGGAAGGACTTCTCAGGTCAGCGGAAGGACGAAGCCTGCGTCTGTGTGATGGACAGGATTTCGAGCAGGTAAAAGAGCTGACAGAATGGTGCGATCTAGTCGTCCTTGTATTAGGAGGTTCGTCGAGCAGATTTGACGGGGCTGTATTTGATAAAAATGGTGCAGCAGTCATCGATGGCAGTATGAAGATGGACTGCGGAGAGGGAGTAGATGCCGCAGAGCTTGAACTGATGGATCATCAGGAGGCGCTGTTTGCGTATATCAAAAGTCTGGGAAAAAAGGTGATTACGCTGATAATCGCTGGCAGACCTTATGTGATCACTGATATTAGTGATAATACGGATGCGCTTTTGTATGCATTTTATCCGGGGCCGATGGGAGGCGCTGCGATTGCGGATTTGATTTATGGCAGGAAATCACCATCTGGACGTCTGCCTGTCTCTTTGCCGAGAAGTACGGGACAGCTTCCGGTTTACTATAATCATAAAAACTCTTATCAGGCGATGCATTATTATAATGAAGAAGACGGCGCTCTGTATGCATTTGGTGAAGGATTCGGGTATTCATCTTTCAGGGTTTCGGAGGTGAGGACCGATGTAAATATTGATTTGAAATCAGATGAAGTGATAGACGATATTTCTTCCGGTGGAATACGGCTCAGCTGCACAGTGGAAAACGTCGGTGATTGTGAGGATGCGATTGTGCTTCAGTGTTATCGCAGAATTTTAGAGTCAGATGTAGCGCCGCGGGTACGCGAGCTGAAAGCGTTTCAAAAGCTGTGGCTGAAAAAAGGAGAGCGGCGTAAGGCGGTAATGAATATTGGCCGTGAGTTTTTTGAGGTTTTCACAAGAAATGGAGCCTGGGAGGTTCAGAGGGGAAGATTTGAACTAATACTAATGGACAGCGGAAAAGTCCTTTGGAAAAAGGAAATCAACATATAAAAAGGAGAGTAACAGGCATGGCGGACAAAGAAAAGAAAGTATTGATAGGGATTGATCTTGGCGGAACAGGGATAAAAGTAGGTATTTTGAATTCTGAATATGAGATTTTAACACAGACATCCATACCGACTAATGCAGAGAGGCCATATGAACAGATTATTGCAGATATGGGACAGACGGCTGAAAAACTGCTGACGGACAGCGGCTTTGGATGGCAGGACTGCCTGGGTGTCGGCGTAGGAAGTCCGGGAACGATTGACAGTGTGAATGGAACTGTGTTATATTCAAATAATATTCGATGGGCTCATGTGCCGATCGTTTCAGAATTGAAAAAATATCTTCCAGTTCCTATTTATATTAATAATGACGCAAACTGCGCAGCGCTTGGAGAGGTGGTAAAAGGTGCCGCGAAAGGTTATAAAAACGCGGCTTTTCTAACTCTTGGAACCGGAGTGGGCGGAGGAATTGTCATAGATGGGCAGATCTTCGAAGGCGGACATCCGGGAGGTGTAGAGCTGGGACATACGAAGATACGTTCAGAAGGCAGAAAATGTACCTGCGGCAGAGATGACTGTCTGGAAGCATATGCTTCTGCATCGGCATTAATAAAAGATGCAAAAGAGATGGCGAAGCAGCATCCAGAGTCTAAGCTTTGGGAGCTTTGTGACGGAGATCTGGAGAAAATGAATGCAAAGATACCGTTCGATGCAGCATGGGCAGATGATGAATACGGAAAAAGACTGGTAGAAAGATATATTCGATATCTGGCAGACGGCATTATAGATCTTGTGAACATCTTTCGGCCGGACATTGTCGTATTAGGCGGCGGTGTGTGCGCGCAGGGGGAAAAGCTGACAGAGCCGCTGAATCAATATCTGCAGGAGGATTGTTTTGGAGGAGATGTTGCGTATGTTCCTCGTGTAGTGATTGCGGAAAACGGCAATAATGCCGGGATCATAGGCGCGGCAAGTCTGGCGGGGACACAAAATGGGTGTGGGAATGCTGCGTCAGATGGAGCTGATAAAAGCAGCAGTACAGACTTGATACAGTCGGAGCCTGTAGGAAAACATAGGCAGTGTCTGTTTTTAAAGCCTGTGTGTACAGAAAATATCTGGGGCGGCGATCGTCTCGCAAAAGAATTTCACTATGCAGCGGCAGGAGATCATACGGGAGAATGCTGGGGAATTTCAGCACACCCAAGCGGCGACGGCACTGTTATCAATGGGGATTATGCGGGATGTCATCTTTCGGAAATATGGGAAACACATCGGGAGCTTTTTGGCGGCTGTGAAAGTGAGTGTTTTCCACTGTTAGTCAAGATTATTGATGCAAAGGATGATTTGAGCATCCAAGTGCACCCGGATGATGCATATGCAAAGGAATATGAAAATGGTTCATACGGCAAGACGGAATGTTGGTATGTATTGGACTGTGATGAAGACGGTTCTCTCGTCATCGGGCACCATGCAAAGACAAAGGAAGAGCTTGCGGAAATGATCGAATCGGGCAGATGGAATGATTTGATTCGTGAGATAAAGATAAAGAAAGGTGACTTCATACAGATTGATCCAGGAACTGTTCATGCGATTAAAGGCGGAAGCCTGATTCTTGAGACACAGCAGAGCAGTGACCTTACTTACCGCTTATACGATTATGACAGGCTTCAAAACGGCAAGCCGAGAGAGCTTCATCTGAAAAAAAGCATGGACGTGATTACAGTACCTGCAAAAGATGCCAAGACAAGCGTAGTATCGGCTGCAAAACTGCCGGAAAATCATCTGAACCAGCTGTACAGCTGTAAATATTATAAGATTTTTAAGCTTGACGTGGCAGGGGAATACCGTATGGAACAAAATTATCCGTTTTTACTGATGTCAGTATTGGATGGAGAAGGATGTATTGATGAATATCCTTTGAAAAAGGGCGACCATTTTATTGTTCCGAATGGATATGGAAGTCTTTGTATCAAGGGAAACCTCAGTCTGATGGCTTCTACCGCGGGATAGAATTATCCAATCACTGTCGGGTGCAGTAAAACTGGGCCTGACAGTTTCCTGGGTTAATAGTGTGTGAATTGTAGAGCAGTACAAAGGAGCAGCTTATGAATTTTAAGTTAGACAATAAATTTTTTGAGGTTGTTAATAAAATCGTTGACAGTATCTATGCAAGCTTGATCTGGATGGTGTTCAGTCTGCCGATTTTTACGCTGGGGGCTTCTACCACGGCGTTATATTATACTGTGCACAAATCAATCAAGGGAAATCGGGGCTATGTATGGCGCAGCTTCTGGAGTTCTTTTAAATCCAATTTTAAGCAGACCACGATTATGTGGGTAATCATGATGGTTGTCTTTTCTTTTTTATTTACCGATTATCAGATTATGTCTGCTTATTTGAAGCAGGGTTCTCCTTTGGGGATGCTGAGCTACTTCTTTTTTATGTTAATGTTATTTTGGGGAATCTGGTGTGTGTATATATTTACTTATACAGCTAGATTTGAAAATGGTATCAAAGCTATAATGAAAAATACAGCGATCATTGCAGTCATAAATCTGCCGTGGTCAATTCTCGTGCTTGTGCTGCTGGCGGCCAGTCTGCTAGTAATGTATCTCGTACCATTTGTAATTACATTTCTGCCGGCGGGACTGATCTGTATCTATGACATCATACTTGAAAAAATATACCGTAAGTACATGTCTGAAGAGGATTTGAAAAGGGAAATAGAGCTGGATATGGAAAATCATTAAAATAGCTATAACATACATAAGGCTCACCCTTTCCATAAAAGTTTTTCTCAATAATGAAGATCGTATAGGTGTCCGGCAGTTCTTTATCAAGGTATTATAAAATTCGTTACAGTTTAGCCTTTGGCTTCACTGTAACGGCATCCAGCTCATTAGGCTTTATTTAGCATGTTTTCTATGGAGCCCATATTAAGAAATGGTCATATTCTGAAATCAGTTGTTTTTTTTCTTCATATTCATCTTCTCTGACAACTAGAATGTCGTCCGTCCATAGTTCATATCTTGCAAGATAGAAGATATATCTTGAATCATAATCTGTACTTTTACAATATATAAAACAGGAATCGCCGGGCTTTATTCTGTCTTTTTTCATCCGCTCCCTAAGTGCGCAGCGTTCTGAGCTAGTGAAATCAGGCTTTTGAATAAGTGTCGGCAGATGAAATCTGACCTGACAGACAAGCGCGGCAGTCAGCAGTATAGGTGTCAGTCCATAATAAGATTTGAAAGGGGCGGCGGTATTGTCTGCAAGGGAATTTATCATATTCATAATAAATATTACGCTGATTCCATAGATAAATATAAGTACGGACAGAATATATCTGTCATAGCTTGCCAGATGAGAAGCTTCGGCTAAAGGCATGGAAAACAGATACATTGCGTACAAGGATAGTGTGTAGGCAGCCAGAATACCCCAGCTGATTCCCAGCATAGAAAGCAGCTTTTTTGACAGATGATATTTATGAAATATTGCTGCCATAAGGATAAAAAAGACAGTCAGGACAAGCATTAATTTGACTTCCACACTGCTTATGGATGTAAAGCGTTTTAATATACTCAGGGCTATATCTGTAACATTTTCACTTGTTTTTTTCGCAAACACTTGACCGTAATTTACAAGGCTCATGGAGTGCTTAGTTTCCATGCCTTTTGGGAATGAAAAAGCAACATGTCTTTTCCATAAATACATAGCAAAGATCGGTGTCAGCAGTGCTGTACCAAAATAGCAGAGTTTATGCTTTCGAATATATTCCCAAGCATAAGCTGTTAAAAAAAGCAGGCATATGATGTAAAAAAATACACCGCTGTTTTTTATATTAATTAGAAGCGTGAACAGTCCGGCAGAACAATATAGAGCGGTCCGTGGCTGCTTTCTACAATAGTATATCACTGCTGCAGCTGCTGTACCTGCCAGGGGAAGCAGGGTATCTACCCGCAGTTCGTAGATTGTATTGTTTACAGTGAGAGCCCACATGCCATACATAGCAGCTGTGAAGATAAGAGGCAGACGGTTTTTTGTGATAAATGCTGCCAGACAGAAAAGAAAACTAGTCAGCATAAATAGCTGTCCCCAGAGCATACAGTCTTCTGAAGCACCTATGATCATGCAGACGTAATATATAAATAGCGAGCTTCCTAGAGGATAAGACTGGAAGCGGATCACGGTATCTTCAAAATTCGGCATACGGTTTTCTATGAGCAGATCTTTTACGACAGTAGCCCAGTGGCTGAAATTATCATAGCTGGTAAAATGTGCTCCCTGAATGATAAAGAAAAAGTAAGTAAGCACGATAAAAAACACTGCGTATAAGATGAAGTCATGACGGGGCAGACTCCTGGATTTTAAGGATAAGGCAAGCAGGAGAAATCCTCCGATGAATATAAAACCAGCTGCCAGCGGCAGAATATTTAACAGACCGGCAGCAAATAGAATGCCGCTGCTGAACGCGCAAAAAAGTGCCGGGGAGAATGCAGGATTTAGATGGAAGGCACTGAGAGCGGTGTCTGCGCTGGCACATCTGGCATTGATTTTATATTCAGGTTTAGGCGGAAGGCTAAAGTACGAAATGTATCCTGTTATGGAGGCTAGAAATAGACAGTATCTTAAAATTGTAATCATGATATATCCTTTCTGCAAAGTTATAAAGTCGAACACGGAAGTTCCATAATGTGCTTTCTGCTCTTTTGAAATACCCAGTTCTTTTGAATATAAAAGCTCGCAATAAACAGGAATGAATCTACAAACAGCTTCACCGTGATTTCGGATAAATGTGTCTTTGCGCATACCAGCCATACAAATAGCGATGAACAGCAAAGCTGAAGGATACAGAGTGTATAGTATTTTGCCAGTGTCATTCTTTTATTTGTATTATTTTTAAATACGATGGACATGTTCATTCCATAATTATACAAAGAAGAGAAAATTCGCGCGCATACACTTGCAGTCCATATTTTTGGAGCAAGCGGCAGAAATCCCAACAGCAGAATAAGCAGGCTGTAAATACTGTAATCAATGAAAAATGATGACAGGGAAGCAAACGTGTATTTCAAAAATGTAGAAAATATCTGCTTATATATCGCAAAAGAATCTGCCAGAGGGCGAAAATGGGTTTCGCTGTTTTCATTGATGTATACGGTCTGTATAGTAATTTCTTTGATAGCGGTATTTGTGTGCAGCGCTTCAATCAGCATATTTGTTTCGTATTCGAAGTGTTCGCCTGCCAGAGTCAGATAGTTTTTAATCAGGCTGTTTGGTATGGCCCGTAAGCCTGTCTGGGTATCTGAAATCGCTTTTGTGCGTTTGCCGGGTTCAGGCTGTCTGGCGCTGCCAATCAATAACCGGAGAGCCTGTCTGGTCATCTTATTGCCGAAACTGCTTTTCAATGGGACAGACGGCTTGTCAAAATCCCGGCATCCCAAAATCAGCGTGTCGGGGGTTTTACTGAGTGCTGTATCTAGGCGGATGATATCTTCTGACAGATGTTGCCCGTCAGAATCTGCAGTAATGATGCCTAAATAGTCCTTGGAATAATTTTGGCAGTAATAATTGAAAGCATCCTTTAAAGAGCGCCCTTTACCCATGTTCACAGTGTGTACTAATAGGTCGCATTCCGGTAGTGCGTCGGCCGCTTGAAATATATCACGGGACGTTGGGCTGCTGCCGTCATCGATCAGAATTATTTTTGAAAAACCCTTTGCGATCAGATCTTTGATATAAGAAATGAGCCTTTCGTCGGGATTGAGAGAAGGGATAATTAGTACAGAATTTCTAGACATTTTGTATCACTCCTTATGCTGGTAATTAAGTATGGATTACAATCTATATTGCTGGTGTTTGTATATTGCACAACATACCTGATAAACGGCAGGCTAGAAGTACTGATATTGTGCCATTATTTAATGCCGTTTATATATGCAGATCCATGATAGATTGAAATCTGTGCATATTTTATAACAGGAAGGCTGTATTTGCAAGCTGAATGAGGATAAGATTTTCTAAAGATTTATTAATAAAAAGATTAAAATTTTATTAAGATCAGCAGCTGTTTTGTTTGACAGAAGCTGATAAGCTCTATAAAATAAAAGATAGGTATTTTTCAAACACGCTCTAATACAGAGGATGATGGAATGGAAAGAATATACATATCAGATTATTTTGATCTAGAGAAAATCGCATTGTCAGGGCAGTGCTTTCGTGTCAAGCGATTTGAAGATGAAACATATCGGTTTATAAAAGGTGATCGAATACTATATATGAAGCAGCTTTCTGAGCATGAATATCAAGTGTCATGCGGGCAGAAGGAATGGAATGAGTTTTGGGAGGATTATTTTGATCTGCCAAGGCAGTATAGCAAGATCTGCGATAAGACAAGAGGAGAAAATGATTTTATCCAAAGTGCGGCAGAATATAGTAAGGGAATCCGCGTGCTGCATCAGGATCCATGGGAAATGCTGATTACTTTCATAATATCACAGCGAAAAAACATCCCTGCGATTACGAAATCTGTAGAGGCCTTATCACAAAAATATGGACATCCTATAAGGACTGAATATGAAATCGTACATACGTTTCCAACGCCGATGGAAATGCAGTCGGCGGTCGAAGAGGAGCTGTCAGACTGTAGTCTGGGATATAGGATTCCTTATGTGCTGGATGCTGTGTCCAAGGTTATGTCGGGAAGCATGGATCTAAAGGCAATGGAGCTGCTGGATGATGAAACACTTTTTCGGGAGCTGGTGAAAGTACATGGCGTAGGAAAAAAGGTGGCAAACTGTGTCAGGCTGTTTGGATATGGGCGTACAGCATGTGTCCCGATCGATGTGTGGATTGACAGGGCGATTCAGGAAGAATGCGGTGGCTGCGATCCATTTACGATGTATGGAGAAGAGGCGGGAATTGTACAGCAGTTTGTGTTTTATTATAAAAGAAATCAAGAAAGATAGGAAAAATAATTTCGGTACAACGGATATTAAATAAGTGCCATAGAAACGCCGGATATTTTTTCTAGAATGCATCTCAAAAATCCTCAATGTACGCTAGAGCGTGTTTGAAAAATCATTCCCGCGATCTGCACTCCCCACTTTGCGG
>CANDMV010000020.1 GCA_947385875.1 uncultured Eubacterium sp.
GGGGTTATTTTGTCCTTGATTTATGCGGCTTTGTGAGCGATGAAATGATGGGGCAAGCGTTTTTATATCTGTCCTCAATAACAGCGTTCTATTGCGTAACAGAAAAGCAGAGAACCGGCCACTAATGAAAGTGATATGTTCTCTGCTCTTGTTTGCACCCTGTTTGTCAGCGTTGATGAGTTGCAAATTTCGAGAAGATGTTGTAGAATTCCAATAGATAACATTTTATATAGAATTGTTGTCTATAAGACATAATATCTTTATTTTTCCAATCCATAAAAATCCACTTTCCAGATTTCATCTTCCCTTACAAAGCCGACTGTCAAATAAGTATAAGAATCCTCACCCGGCTCTAAAAATTCCAAAGCCAGCGTACATTGATTCTCATCAGCCTCCCCAGCTGCCAGTCCCGTCTCTTTCACTCCCTGGAACTGAATTCGATCTGCATCCTCCAGACGGCCATATACATCGATTCTATCATCATAGGACTGTGCAAGATGACCTCTGATCGCAGCTTCATTTCCTTCAAAGTACGCTTGATAAAACTCTGCCATCACGCTCTTTAATGCCTGCGCATCTTTCATCTGTGAAGAAAGAGCCGTCTCGGTCACGCTGCCGCTTTGGTCTACATCCAGCAGGTACATTGTTTCATTCAGGCTGCCGGTATCAACCGTATATTGTATCATGCAGACATTTCCATCTTCTCCCTGATGCGCATCGCACTGAAGAAAACCGTTTGCGGAAAACTCCGCCATTCCTTTTGCATAGACAAGCGTGCCGTTCATATATCCATAGACATAAGCCGTCCTGTTCAGAGGCTCTGGATAGATTTCATGCGGACTCAGCGAAGTAACGATAAACAAGTCTTTTGTACCATTCTGGTCAAAGTCATCGTATGCACAGCCCGTAATCTTGTAGTTATATATATCCACATATAATTCATCCTCCAGAAAACGGCTGTACCACACCCGTGCTTCTTCCAGAGTCATTCCATGCTGCGCTGCCAGCTCCTGCCATGCTTCCTGCACGCTTTTTTCTTCTGCCTTCACGCTCCCCTGCCCGTTATTGATGGCAAAAATCTTTCCCTCTTCTCCCTCCGAAATCTCAAACCAGACCGCCCCATCTGCGATGCTGTATCCCATATAATTGCTCATAACTTCATCAGAGTTCGCGGTAAGCAGTCTTGCCTTCCACCCTTCGTTTGCGATCTGATCATAATTTTGCACAAATTCATCGGCATTTTTGAGATTGTATTCTTTATTTCCCACATATGCCCGGATTGGATAACGAATCAGGTCTGCCAGCAGTTCCTTTTTCCCTTGTCTGACGAGCCGGATAATTTTCTCAGCAAACAAGACCTGCTGATCGATCTTACCGCCTTCCCGGTCTGTTCCTGCCTTACTGCCTGTTCCTGTTCCATTTTCTGAATCAGTTTTTTCACTGCCTAAACCAGCTTCACTGCCTGCACCTGCTTCACCACCAGAACTATTTTCACTATCTGCACTTGCTTCACCGCCTGAATCTTTGGCCATATCTAGAAAGCCGGACTGGTAATAAATCCCTCCATAACTGGAGCTTGATATCAGCTCCTTTTCGCCTGATAATATTTCCACAACAGATACGGCATCTTTCTCTGCTTTCAGCGTAATATTTTCATAAATAGTGCCCGCATCAAAATCCTGCACGACATTGACATTAATAATGCCGTTTCCTCTTAAATAAATATCACTGACCTCATAATCCAGCTCGCTGATCTGTCTTAATACATCCTCCGCGCCGTCATATCTGCGCAGCTCATCGATGGAAATCTTTTCTGCCGGATATTCCTCGAATCCGCTTCCTGTCCATTTTAAATAATATGCTTTGCGTGTATGCCCGCTCATGCTCCCGTCTATGGACATGCGGTCATAGGCATCCACGAATACTTTAAAATCCGCACCCTGATCGTGTTCCAGCAGGTTTTCTCCGGTCTGGACTTCATGCACTCTGTTTGACTGTACATAATAGCACTTTGAAAAATAAACACTTCCCGTCGTACCACAGTTGATAAGAAACAGCTTCCGGCCTGAATCAATCTCGCAGATCCCTCCGTCATCATTAAATACCATATCATCCTCACTGTCCATCAGGCATACCGCATCCTCCCCGGCGCTTGCAAACCAGATCTGGCTGGGTCCCTGCGCTGGCTCAGCTCCGGTTACCGCGAACATCTCATGGATTCCATCTCCGTCATAATCCTCATAAAATTGTTTCAGCATCGGCTCTTTTGTCTGTGACTGGATTTTCTCTGCCAGAATCTCCTGCGTATCCTGTTCCAGATACTGCTGCGTCTCTTTTCCCTGCGTATTCTGGGATGTCAGGAAAAAGAGACCGCTGACAGAAATAATCGCAAATAACAATACGCTGACGATCACACGAGGTTTTTTCACAAATAAAATATGCCGGATCCTTTTCTCCGTATTACTCTCCCCAAAATGCATCATCAGCGTCAGGCCGCTGGACTCAGCCGCAGATTCCAGCAGTGTATTCGTATAATCCCTGCGCTCCTTAAGACTGCGCCCTTTCAGTACACATTCATCACAGTACATCTCCAGATCTTTTCCGATCAGCACATAGGCAGTCCATACAAACGGATTGAACCAGTGTACTGCTGCCGCAAACGCAGCTGCGCATTTTATCAGCGGATCCAGATTTTTGATATGCTGCATCTCATGAGACATAATATCCTTTCTTTTAGAACCCGCCAGACCGTAAGGCAGATAGACTCTGGGACGCAGCCGCGGCATTACAAACGGCATATCTATATTTTCTGTCTCCCAGCATCTATCTTTTTTAACATACACCGCATCAGAAACCCTTCTGTTCAGCTTTATAAACTGACCCAGATACACTGCGCATATCCCTAAAAAACCTGCAAGCCATATACCTGCAAAAATCATTCTATTCGAATAGAGCCTATTTGAATATAGGCCATTTGAATCTTTGAACCAATTTGGAATCATCCGATTCATCAGCCCTTCCAGATTTGACTGCAATCTTTTCATATTAGAAAATATGCCGTTTTGTTTATGTGCCATCACTTCACTATTTGTCTGTGTACTGACACTGTCCGTCTGCGTTTCCATGCCGTCTGCAGACAAATCACCGTCTGGGTTATTTTCCGCAGACTTCAGGCCCGCATTTACAGCACTGCCATTTTCAGACAGCATATCGTCCTGCTGTCTATACAAATCAGCGCCTGACTGCTCTATGTCTGCTGCAGCCCTTTGTCCGTCCGGCACATCCCATACATTCAGCGCCAGATTGCGAATCGTATATACTGACCCATGAAACATAGGCGGGATCAGCAGTTCTATAAGCAGCAGAATCCATAACATACGGACATAGCCTTTGGACAGCCTCCTTGTCACTGTACGGAACAGTAAAATAAATACGATAAACAGTGCCCCTGCTGCAGTATTGGGCAGTACGATCTCATAAAATATAGAACTAAGCATTCTTGCTACCACCATAACGACCTCCTCCAGACATCCCATAGACACACTGTCATTCTTCCGTCGCATCCTCGATCAGCTTCTGCAGCCTCTGCGCTTCTTCCTTTGTCAATTTTTTATCCTGAAGATATGCATTAATAAATGACGGAAGACTCCCTCCGAACTTCTTGGTTAGAAAATTATTGCTCTCCTGCCTTTGAATGCTGTCTCTGGACACCAGCGTGCGCACGACTGTCTGCTCATTGCTCACAATCTTTTTCTCGCTTAATTTGCGGATGACTGTATAAGTCGTTGACTTTTTCCAATTCAGCTTTTCTTTGCAGACCTGCACCAGATCTGTTGAAATGATCGGTTCTTCTTCCCATAAGATCTCCATAAAGCGATATTCGCTTTCATTAATGTGATATTCCATATGCTCCTCCTTTATGTTATCATTTCAGTCTATAGATATAAACCCACTAACAAAAGTCTATATCTATAGACCATTTTTGTCAAGAGTTATTTCGATATTTTCTCATTTTTCGTTACAGTTCAGCCTTCGGCTTCACTGTAACGGAATCCGGCTCATTGAAAGTTCGCCTTTGGCGAAGAGGTTCTAAGCGCCAGTGGCGCTTGTTTAGAACGGACCGAAACGGAGTGTAGAACGGATTCCCTCTTGGCATAATTTACATGTTCTTACGTACTTTGCAGTAAATGCAAAGTACTGGGCTGAACTGTTACCATTTTTCTTTGAACGGTAAAAAGTGCAAAGCCTTATTGCTTTCCCGGCATCCGTCTTAAAAATCCATGTCCGGCAGGCTTTGCGTCTCCTTATCGGATTGCTCTGCGGAACCTCCGTCACGGTAACTGCCGCCGTCTTTTCCGGCTCCACAGTCACGTTATATACGGTCACATCTACAATGGCATGAAAAAAACCCTGAAACATATCTGCCCCAGAGCTTTCCTATAACTGTATTTCCTTTATCTTTTTTCTGCCAGCATGACCCTGCACCGCTTTTTATAGCAGGCAATCCCGTATTTCAGGATCTTCTCTACTCCGTCATCTTCAAGGTCATCTTCATACTTTGTATATTCGATCTGTTTCAATGCCTCCTTGCATGCCCCGTCCAGATTCCCGTCATGGGCATATTTCACTTCTATGATAATCCCCATATCTCCGGTATCAGGTTCTGCAAGGATATCCGCATAACCCTCTCCCATTTCCCGGTTGGAAGAGATTCCCCACTGGGTCTTCACTCCTAAGATTCCAAGCAAAACTCCATGATAAAAATTTTCTTTCATATCTGTTCTTACCGCTGTATCCCGGATACTAATGGTCTTCTTTAAATATTCTGTAAATATCTTTTCTACATTTTCTACATCTTCATTCTTCAGGGCATCACAAAAATGATTCAGCATATCCCCGTCTTTTTGGACATTCTCTTTAAAACACTCCATAATCTGCGTCACAAAAATATCCCGGATTTCCAGATTTGGAATCACCAGTTTCATCTGCCTCCCCTCAGCCTTCCCACGCTGGGTCAGATACCCGGTGGTAAAGAGCAGGCTCCAAATATTGTCAATAGTCTGGTAGATTTCCGCATATGTGAGTTCCTGATGGATCTCCTTTGTAATGACTTCCCCTGCCACCAGACACTCCAGCTCCCGTTTAGTCACAGCATTTGCCGATTCTTCTATAAACCGCTTCACTGCGTCATTGCTGCTAGCGTTAATCCAATAGTTTTCCGGCTGCGCGTCTTTATCATCCAATAATGAATCACAGTAATTTAAAACATCCCATGGACAATATACATCTGCATTGCCAAAATGATATCCGTCATACCATTTCTTTGCAACATCATAACAATCCGGATATCCGTAATATTCTAACAGCGACCTTACTTCTGCATCTGTAAATCCAAAATACTCATCAAACCGTACATCCGTAACAGAACGCACTTTCAGATTGTTAAGCCCGGTAAAGATACTCTCCTTTGATATTCGAAGACACCCGGTCAGCACTGCTAATTTCAGGCTGTTGTTCGTCTTCAATACTTCCCCCAGCAGGCTGCGGATCAAGGCAATCATCTGGTTGTAGTATCCATTCACATGGGCTTTTGCCAGCGGAACATCATATTCATCTATCAGCACGATCACTTTTGTACCATAATGTTTTTCCAGCATTCCTGATAATCGTTTTAAGCTGCTGCCAAGCGTAACTTCATTCATATTATCATCTAAAAGTTTTCGATACGCTGCTTTATCATGGTCATTCAGCTTTTCACTGTCCAAAAGAAAGTAAAACTTTGCCGCCACTTCAATGATAACCTGAACCGCCATTTGATAAGCCGTCTCATAGGATCTTGCGTCAATCCCTTTTAAAGAAACTGAAATAACCGGATACTTTCCCATATATTCCTCGCAAAGCGCAGTTTCCTTTGAAATATCCAGTCCGTCAAAAATACGCTTATCCCCATTCAGTGAAAAAAAATGTTCCAGCATACTCATATTCAGCGTTTTCCCAAATCTTCTGGGGCGGGTAAATAAATTCACCGCTCCCCAATTATGGAGTAATCCCGCAATAAGCCTAGTTTTATCAATATAGTAAAAATCTTCTTTCCGAAGTTCTTCAAAATTTTCAATCCCAATCGGAAGTTTCTTCTTTCTCATCTCCATCCCTTCATACACTCCTTCCGTCATCTTCAAACTGTTTTCTGCCTCAGATTCTATTCCTATACATTATAACAACTAAGCAAACGCTTTTCCATAGGAATCTTCCGATTCCCGAAGCTCCCAGTCATCAATCCCTTTACTGCAACAGACATCCATTGCAGAGGTCATTGCGGAAGTCTGCACCGACCTTCCCTTCCAAAAAAGCACATCCGAAGAGACACTCTTAATTTTATTGGTTCGCGTTAAGTATATCATCTAACACTGCCAGTACCCATTTACCAGAATCAAAATATCTAACAACAGTATTGATTGATGCCGTAACATCTCTCCCATGTGCAAAATCATTTCTCAAATTTTAAATATCACTTCTATTGATGCTGTCGCCCTTATTACAGAATATGCCACTAAATATTTTACATTTGAATCTAATTTATTACTATTAATCCAATTCTCTATCTTTCCTAATTCTATTTTACAATCATTTAATTCTCGTTCGTAATCACCATTCATATTCAACTCCATACAAATATTCACAAGCCTTATTTATACGTATCTTGATATTATCAATATTTGTCGTTCTCTGTTTTGTCGCTTGTAAAAAAGTACTATCTGATAAAAGAGTTAAATACTTTTCTTTAAAATGGTTAATGTCTAATTTATCTCTGCCAATCGTATCAAAAGCATATATTGTAGCTGTACAAATTGCATCAAAAAATACCGGATTTACCTTTTTAGCAAAAACCATTTCACCATCCTTCTTTTTTGCGCTTCTAAAAATGTTATCACCAATTTCTTGATAAAGAAATGTTATTACTTCTTCAAATTGACAGGCAAACTTTTTGCAATCAGCATCATCTATTTCACTTTCATCACTCATATAGCTATTTAGAAATTTAACAAGATTAATTTGATTTTGTTCCAATTCCTTTCTTGTGCGAATTTTGGAAAATGCAAAAAATCGTAGAATCAATTCAATGTCAGCCATTCTTGAATCTTCTACATCGCTTTTTAAAACTCTTCTCCAAATAGGAAGTTTATTTAATTCAAGCAAAAATTTATTGAATTTTCCATGATAAACACAATTTCTAATTTCCTGGGGTTTTAGTACTCTGCCACTTGTATTTATCCGTTCAAAAATCTGATACATGCCTGTATCATCTTGCGGCTGATTTGCTCAAATATAATAGCATGAATTGGTGAGGTTCTTATCATTCTCCTTTGCTCATCCGTAAGTTCGCTATATGCTTTTCCTCTCCAACGCTGATTGATGTTTTCTGAATTAGATAGTTTAAATACCTTATTATCTCCACTAAAAATCCCTTCCATATAATCATAAATTGTCATGATTCTTTGATATCCATCAACAATTAATCTTTTTCCCTCTTTATTTTTAGCTAGAAAAATGCTTGGAACAGGTAAACCTAATAAGATTGAATCAACAAATCTACTTGCCTCATTCTTAGTCCATACATATTTTCTCTGAAGCTCTGGTTTTTCCAAATCTCCCTCTTTATACATTGTAACTATTTCCCTGAAAGATAAATCCGTTCCAAATGACGTAATATTATAAAGTGAATCATCAGAATAAGAATCTACTTCATCTTTAATTTCTTCCATCAAGTTAACTTCTTTTAGCAAGCTCATTGCTACAACCTCCATATCTGCTGTAAAATTCTTCATATGATAATTTGGATTCTATTTCACTAACTAATATTATACAGCATCTATAAGACGAAGTAAATGGTCCGCTATCTTTTTCGCTACGAGTTTGAAGCATTTGCAACAGATAATCCACAAATCCTTTATCCTCACAAAGTATATCAATAATTTTTCCATTCTCCAAGACAAGAAAAACATCTTTTATAGTCACATATTCCTCCTGCGTATCTATTCTTTCTGTATAATTATCATAAAATTTACTGGAAAAATCCATACTACACAACTCTTTTAGTGTCAAATACTGTATTATCATGCTATTTTCTCCTTTTTATTAGGATTAGTTCAGTATATTCAAATTATACATACATAATTCCTCTTTCGTCATACACGCTCCCGCACGGAAACCAGAAATGTAGTGATTCCGTCTGCCCCTTTAAGGGCAAAAAATAAGGAGACAAGTTAGTGCAACCCCTTAATTTTACTGGTTTCCTCTAACTTGTCCCTATGATAACACCGGCTTCTATAATATCAGTATTTATACCTTATCCGCCTCATACTTCTTTTTATCATGCACGCTGATCTCCCTGCCAATCTGTATCTCAATCACCTGCATATCCGTATCCGCGATCAGCATATGCCTGCATCCCGCCGGAAGCACGGCCACATGTCCGCCTGCTACTTCCTGCTCGGCTCCGTCTATGACCGTCCGTCCCATGCCGGAGATCACGTTCCACACCTCTGTGCGGTGCTCATGGCTGTGGTAATTCATCTTCTGCCCGGCTTTCAGCGTAATTTTAATTGTCATGCCCGCCTCTTCAATATCGATCACCTTATAGGTGCCCCATGACTTTTCCGCATACATGACCTGCCTGCTGAATACATCGGCATAGTCTTTCAGATAACTGCATTCCGCTTTATCCGCCACCAGAATCCCATCCGGGCTTGCCGCTACAATGATGTCCTTAAGCCCCATGCCCAGTACCGGTATATCCAGCTCATTAATAATCTGTGTATTTTTGCAGGAGCTGCTCAAAATCCCATCACCTGCTACATCCTCCTCCATTGCCTCTGTCAGCGTATTCCAAGTGCCAAGGTCTTTCCAGTCTCCTGAAAAACGAAGGACTTCAATGCGTTTCTCATGCTCTACCACCGCGTAATCAAAAGAAATCTTTTCCAGCGTATCATATTTTTGATATAAATGCTTATAATCTGAAACCCCCAGAAGCTCATGCGCCCTCTGAAGCATATATCCGAGACGAAACGCAAATACCCCGCCGTTCCATAATGCCCCTGAGCGGATATACCGCTGTGCAGCCTCTACTGTCGGCTTTTCCTTAAATTTTATTACTTCACTGATCTTCTCCCTTGTCTTTGGAATGATATATCCATATTTTTCCGAAGGATAGGTAGGCTGTATTCCCATAAGCGCCAGATTTAAATCCTTATCCCTGCGCACAATATTTTCCAGCTCCTTAAGTGCAGCAAAATATTCCTGTCCGACATATGGGTCAACCGGACATATAATCACCACTTCCTGTGCTCCGACTTTCTGGATATCATGAAGATATGCACATGCCAGGGCAATCGCCGGAAATGTGTCTCTGCGGCACGGCTCGATGCTGATACCAATGTCCGGGCCCAGCTGATTATGTAATGCGGAAACCTGTGATTTTGAAGTGGCCACGGTTACATTTGCATTCTCATTGGCAGTTAAAATCTGCCTATATATCCTCTGCACCATAGACTCACAGCTTCCATCTTCTTTCGGGAAGATCGGGATAAATTGTTTTGACCTTACTTCATTGGACAGCGGCCATAACCGTTTTCCTGAACCGCCGGACAATAATACTATGTTCACTGCTCCTGCCCTCTTTCGTGTTGTCATGTTCATTTTTTTGTTGCAATCGCGTACAATACAAATTCTGCCATCGGATTATTCTGCTCTGCTCTCATATAATAGCTGCTTTTGGTATTAGCCTTCATCCAGCTCCAAAGCTCCAGTATATCGTTCACACGATGATACGCACAGATTGCATAATTCGTAAAATCCGTAAAAATTCCTCTGCCGCCATTCAGCGCAGCCAGCTCGCTTCCTTCTATATCCATTTTCACAAACGTAGGAGCGCATGTAATTTCACTGTCCAGTCTGGTGACATTAATGCTGCTCTCCCCCGCTTCATCGACTTTTGAAACTCCTAATAATTCACCGTCTTTATCTGTCTGCATAGAAAAGCTCAAGATGCCGTCTGCATCATACAGCCCCTTTTTGTGATAATATACCGGAAATCTGTCCGGCTGACATGCTTTCGCCTTTTCAATAGCATCGGTTGGTTCGAACAAATGATACTCTCTGCACACCTTTCCACTGTCGGCAAACGACAGCAGGCTGTCTCCTGTGTACCCCCCCCCCTCAACAATTACGTCATTTTCCGTAAACTGATAAAATGACTCATCCCAATAATGAGTATTTTCCGTCTTCATTCCCAACGCATATGTCGGATCAAACGTCACGCGAAACATCAATATCGCAGCAAGTATAAATCTCGACTCCTCGTCCGAAAGGCTCTGCATCAGAACTTCATACTCTGCCGAATGCTCCAGCACATTTTGCATTAATTCCTTTGCCGCAGCTACACTATGCTCAAATTTGTCCTCTCTATACAGCATCGGAAGCTCCTTTTCTAATAACAGCAGAAACTCCTGATAACAGATCACTGCTCCCTCTTTCAGTTTCATCAGATATTCCTCAAAACAGCTTCTGGAGCAAATAATATACAGCGCATCTTTTTCTACATCACATTCCGACAGCAGACGTGTATGCTCGTCCTTTTCGCTCAGATCTATAAAACCCACTTCGTTCCCGCAATATAGGTTTGATGCTTCTTCATATACGCCTAATATCCAAGGAAGCTTCCCGCAAAAATATATTTTATTTTTTCTTCGGAACAGGTCTTTGATATGGCGGATTCTATCTTCTGCCAGCTTTTCTACAGTGACCTTATTTTCTGTTATCCAATGCAGCATTGCCATACATTCTTCAATGGTTTTCTTTTTTATCATTCCACTTCCCCTTCACTAATTTATAAAATCACACAGCCTTTTCTTAATGCCCGCTGCTGACAGCCCTAACTGAATATCCTTCTCCCTTTTCGTTCCATAAGTCCTAAGCACCTCTAGCGGTACGCCGATCCCATCAATATCTACATCCAGTCCCTTTGCCGCAAGCAGCATGTCAGCATAAAATGTTCCCTCATAAAAAGGCTGGCAGATAAAGATCTTATGATTCACGATACAGCTTCTAAGCGTCGAATAATCAAATGGCGCAGCCGTCGTATAATATAAAATCGTAACATCCAAATCCATGCACGCTTCTATCACATCATCCAGCATTTCCGCGAACGTGACCACCGTCGCTTTCCGACCTCTTTTAATCACTGCAGCCTTTGCAAACTCGACAGGCACATCATGTTTATTACAAAAATCAGTCATGCGGAAATAAGACGGATTTCCATTCAGACAGCATCTGTGAAACAATGCTTCAAACTGCCCCGGTGATCCCGGCACTAAAATCTCCATGTCCGGCAGCGTCTTTAAGATCTGAACATCCTCCGGGCAGTAATGAGAATATCCCAGTACTGAAAAATCGTAAGATGCCCCTGTCGTAATAAAATTTCCCCCGACCTTTTGATATACAAAATCCAGCTTTAACTGTTCCAGCGCCCTCTGGACAATAAACGGGGATATTCCATATACGGTAGGAACCATCCCGGCCAGTGCCATTCCGGCGGCAATACTGACTACACCCGGCTCAAAAATTCCTATATTTTTTATCCGGCCCGGATATTGCTCCATCGAATCTTTGAACCCAAATGCGCCAATATCGATCAGCAGCAGCATAGTATCGCTGTATTCCTCCAGCATGTCTAACACGCTTCTTTTCATTGCTGCACGCATTTTCTTCTCTCCTATTTTTCTCTATACCAGTTTTCGTCTTATTGCCTGCATCCACCCGGCAAGTCCGATCAGCGACTTAAATTCGTTCCTTTCAATCAGCTCCTCCATCTCCTGTCTTGTGACCAGCTTTGTCTGTATCTGCTCTGTTTTATCACAGGCCGGCTGTTCCTTCCTGTCACACCGTGCAAAATACATATCGCACTTTGCACATGCGACGCCTTCGTTTGTATCATATCTGCCCATATAGAACCATTCCTTAGCAAGAAATCCTGTTTCCTCAAGCAGCTCTCTCTCAGCAGCCTTTCTGCTGCTTTCTTCCTCTTCCATTGCGCCTGCCGGAAATTCCAGCCTCCACTCATCCAGCGTATGTCTGTATTGATGTATCAGGACAATCCGATTCTGATACACCGGAACGATACAGACGCTGTCTTTATTTATCACATAAGTAAACGGATATTCTTTCCCATCAATCAGGAATCTGTCCTGAACCACATGGATTCTTCCAATCTGATGACTTTTACTGCTCACAATTTGATAGGGACAATTTTTATGCTCCAAATTTCATCACATCCTTGCCTAATTTTTAAGCTCCCTTTTTCAGGAGCAGCTTTATGTTATTTTTGCAGCTCTCTTTTTCAGATGCAGCTTTATGTCATTTTTACAGCTCCCTTTTTCAGAAACAGCTTTATATCCCAAATATCTTCACATCCTCACGCAATCTTTGCAGCTCTTCTTTATCGGGAGCACGATGAAACCAACTTCTGTCTTTCATCAAAATCTCAGAACCATAGCCGCGCACTGTATTAGCTATGACTGCCTGCGGCATCCGTTTCCCCGGCCTTGCAAGAACGTCATAGAGGCTCTTTTCGTCATGTCCGTCCACTGTCACAGTATCAAAGCCAAAGGACTGCAGCTTATATGTAAAATCACCCGGATCCAGCATTTCATCCAGAGAATGATTATCATCGATAATCAGTGTCAGGTTATCCAACTTTTCACTGGCCGCAAATAACGCAGCCTCCCACATCGTACCCTCATTCATCTCTCCATCCCCGGCCAGTACATAAATATGATTTTTCTGGTTGAGGATTCTGCAGGCATATGCGATTCCTGCCGCCACAGGAAATCCATGTCCCAGACTCCCTGCTGAAAATTCGATTCCCGGCACTTTCGTCCGGTCCGCCTGCATACTGATTCTGGAGTCATAGTTACATGCTGTCTGAAGCTCCTCTATTGGAAAAAAGCCTTTTTCTGCAAGCAGTGCCAAAAGCCCCATTGTCGCCTGTCCTTTACTCAGGATAAAATAATCCCGCTGCGGAGCTTCTGCTGCTTTCGGTGATATATTCAAAATCTTGTCATATAGGACTCTCAGTATTTCTACAGAAGAAAAAACACTCTGCAGATTTGCATCCTGCCCGTAAAATGCAGTTTGTAAAATAGACAGTCTCAGCTGTCTGGCTGCTTCGGTCATGTATGGCCCCCTCCTTTCATCTGTACAGTATTAATTATCCATCAAAGAGTTATTCGATTATTTTACTTTTACAACATCCTCACTGTTTGTCTCCGCTACAATAAAATGCGGACGGTGCTTTGTCTCCAGATAGATTTTGGCAATATACTGCCCGATAATGCCCATACAAAACAGTTGTATTCCGCTTATAAACATAACGATACATATCGTCGATGCCCACCCCTCCACCATAATATCTTTTCGGAATTCTGAGCCTTGATTTTTAAAGTCTTTTGTTTCTCCCATTATTATAAATCCCCCATTCATTTATACTGTCTTATATTTGTATGATAATTTATACAAGCGGTCTTATTTTTCAAATATATATCTGTAACATTTTTTGATTTGATTCATAATACTCCCTGTCTGCTCTGCAATACTTCTGTTAGAGCTGTCCCCTGCGATGATAGAATGATAGAAATGTTTCAGAACTGCTGCCAAATTATTGCTCTCATCAAACTGGTACTGTCCTGCATCAGCCTGCTGTATACTTTCTCCATTTACCGTATGTGAAATCAATCGAACCGAAACATCCGACATCATGTCTAAAACAATCAGCCCGTGCTCACAGAGTATCTTTATCTTCCGCTCTTTCTTGTCAGACAATAGGCTGCACTCAATTTTACCATAGATACCACAGGCATCAAAAAACACTATGCCTGCCGCAGGCAGACAATTATGTCCCTCAGCCACTATGTCAGTTTTTAATACTTGTATATCCACTAAAGACGTACCTCCCAGAAGATATACCAAAGCAGAGACCATATGTACTCCTATCACATCAAAAACATCATCATGCTGGTAGAAACGTCCAAATTGTTTGATATGCATATCAATATACTGTATCCTGCCAAAATCTTTTAAATGCTGCCTGACGCACGACAATGACGGTGAAACAGTATAAACATAATCCGTAAACAAAACCGTATGGTTTTGTTCCGATAAGCAAAAGAGCTCTTTCATTTCCACTACGTCTGTGCATAAAGGCTTTTCACAAAAAACATGAATCTTGTGCTCCAGCAGTCTTTTTACAATCTGATAATGCTGCCTAACCGGCACACAGACAAATGCACAATCTACCGCCCTGCTGTCTAATACTTCATTCAGCTCAGCGTGCGGTTCATAATGAGGATCAATAATACCTGTCAGCTCAAATTCCTCCGACTGCTGTATATATCTTTCAACAATTTTCCCCCAATACCCATATCCGAACAGTACGCATCTCATATAGAACCCTCCCATTTATAATTTATACCGCCGCTCTTTATGAAGTTTCCCTATTTCTTTCAGATATGACAGGATCAGATTTCCCGCCTTTACTTTAGAATCTGGATCATCCGTCCATCTAACGGGAATCTCTTTTATCGCGATGCCAAGCCATTCAGACCGTATCAGCATCTCTGCACAGTAAAACCATCCGTTGTTACTGCTGCATTCCTGAAGCAGTTTTTCAGCAATATCTTTTTTGTAAAATTTAAACCCGCACATAGCATCTGTAAAATTTACTTTCAAATAAAACTTCAAAATCATATTCAAAGATTTTGAAGTAAAATTGCGAAACCCAGATCTCCCAATTACTCTGGAACCCTTTAACAGTCTGGATCCAACAACTATATTTTGCCCTTTATCCGCAAATTCCCTATAGACCTGCCTTAAATGCCGGATATCCGTAGCCAGATCCAGATCCATATAACCAACAATATCAAATGGGTTATTTTTTATCCCCGCCCGAAGAGCCAGACCCACGCCTCTATGTTCCAGCCGAATAAAATAAACAATGCCTTCTAATCGTTCTGAAAGCCGCATACATAATTGCGGTGTTTTGTCATTTGATCCATTGTCAATTATCGTAATTCTATATTTCTCTTTCAATTCCGTAGAATTTAAGTAATCCGTTAAAATATAGATTTTTTCTAGCAGGCTTTTTTCTTCATTCAATACTGGTATCATAATATTTATATTCATATCATTTCCCATCCTTTTATACTTCCTGCATATTTTAAATTCTATGACTTTCATAAAATCATCAATCTTTTCCACAGTTATTCATGGCATAAAAACACTATCGCTTAATTTTACAACAATCCAGCCATCAAGCACTCTAACAGAATCTTGCGCCGGAAAGATCTCCATTTCAGCAAAATCATCGCTTTGAACGACTTCCATATATTCTTCTTCTGTAAACATGTCTATATGAATGCCAAAAAACAAGTTGAAAATATCCGGCCAGCCTCTTTTGCTTTCATAATAAGTCGGCCATGTCAATCCAACATCAGCTGTATCGACTGCTATATGATATATCTCATTATCAAGGTAATAATCCCCGTTTGTATTTAGATCTCCAATAATCATTACTTTATGCCCGATAACATTCTCATACAGCGGCTCCACCCGGTCTAAAATCCTTGACGCTATGCCATATACCTTGTTATAAGTCAGCTTTCTAGCCATATACAGTGAATTATCCATATATGTATAGACATATACAAAATAAATGGAAAATATAATGCAAAAAGAACGAAACAGTCTTATCCTCATCCCATCACTGATGCGAAATGCTGTATGAAGCATAGCAGGAACCATCATCGTCATCGGAACAGCCATTAAAATACCAATATCTCTTTCTGTGGCAATAAAACCAATGAGATTAGCTGCAAATGGATATACTGCCAATAAAGCATATAATAATACAATTTTTCCCGGTTCACGGTAAAGCTTACACCGTATCATCTGAGCCAGTATCAAAACATGAAACAGCAGAATCAAAAGGCAGTGAAATACCCAACTATGCCATAAAGAATTACTGAGAAAGCCATCTCCTATAAAATACTCCCATAAAGCCCTGCATATTTTCACAACAGAAGTCGGTATCTGATATAAGGAACGAGACAGCCCTATTTGATCGGCTCCGCTATATGTCGAAATAGGTATGTGACAAGCTCTTAACACGATCATATTTAATATATAATATAAAAAAATTGCTCCAACCCCAGCAAAAGCATATCTAAAAATTCTACAATAATAATCTTTCAAAGGCTTTTCTTCATGCAGTATGCCATTCACTAAGTCCATGACCAAAAGGCCTGCCGCTACTCCTATATAAGCTTGATAAATGCTTAAACCTAACACAATCAGGCAGGAACCGCAAAACACTGTTTTATAAGATTTCGCTTTTTTAATTACATAAGCACCCAGGGCATATGCCAGAATAGAAGCCGTATATAAATCCGAACAAAAATAGTACGTCAGGCAAGCCGCAAACGCCGGCGATACCATAATAAGCAGACCTATCAGTTTTCCCTCTTTCCTTTCATAATTGAACTGATCCTCATCCTGAAATCTTAAAAATATGACTGAAACACAGGCCATGCCTATTATACTGACGCAGCTGTTTATTACATTTGACACAACCCCTAATCTAAGTCCGTCAAGAAGCAGTCCCCATCTGCCCAGACTAATTTCCCATGCCCCAGCCCTATACACCATCTTGCTTAAAACACTGTCCGGGTTTCCAACCTCGTTCGTGCTATAACACGCAAAGTGTACAATCATGCCAAATAAAAAAGAGAATAAAAAATACTTTTTTGTTTTCATCGAAACCAGATCTTCTTTGATCCGGAAGAAATCTTCCATCATCTGCAAATTCAACTCCCATTTCATACATCTGCATCATTTTCGCTACTGTACATCCTTCGTCTTCACTGTCACTTTATTTATACTGACAAACATTAACGTCTATTAAATAACATCTGCTCACGAGCGTTGTTATCTGAAATCATATGATAAACTATATTGTCCATAAGTATACAGTATTTCTTGTTTCAAAATTACCTACATGTATTCCTTCCATTTTTCAGCAGCTTCAACACTTCATCCGCATTATTGCGGACAAGCGTATGTTTATTTTCTTCCCGTATTCCTTCCAGTGCCTTCTCCAACAGCAGAATATCCTGTATTCCATGATTTACAAAATACCAGCTATACACAGAATTCATCGACCTGCTGGCAGTCAGATAATATGCATGGTCATATCCCCAGTAATTCTGTTCAAAGATAGGTTTTATGTATTTCTGATATGTATACAGCACGCGGGAAATATCATATCTAGCGCCCTCTTTATTCAGAAATTCCATCAGCAGCTCTACCGGCACATTTCCCGCTCCTCTGCCCATTCCGAATATACTTCCATCTACATACAAATCTCTCTGTGTATCCGTATCCAAAAACTCGATAACATTTGCAAAAGCCATCTGTATATTGTTGTGTGCATGAAATCCAAAATCAATATTCCGATCCAGTTCTTTCAGAATACAGTCTGCCATAATCCGCACATCCTTTGGATAAAGATTACTGAAGCTGTCAACCATATACAATGCCTTCGGCCTGACAGCATTTACCTGCTCAATCATCTGATTCAGTTCATCCCTGCTGTACATAAACGTAGCCATCGGCTGTAGAAATACCTCATAGCCTTTTTGTATCATTTTCTTTGCATAACGCAGTGCATCCCGGCAGCCTTCCTTAAAAAAAGCCAGCCGAATCATGTCAACCGTATACTGGTTTCTTTCTGGTATTTCAAATGTTCCTGCTTCCGGCCAAGTCATCATGACTGCATAGCGGCAGTCCTCTTTTTTATTAGACAACAGCAGCTCTATTTCCTGAAAAGACGAAAACTTCGTACTTTTCCCCCGCTTTCCTCCTTTTCCCATGATTCCTATTTCAATGCACCGTATTCCACTCTGGTATAAGCATTCCATAATGTCAGCGGCGGTATCTGTATCAAACTCCCAGTTATTCACATAACCGCCATCCCGTAAGGTACAATCCAAAATGTTTATTTCCATATTTCCTCCAAACTTATGCCAGACTGTATTTTGTCAAGCTTTACTGAATATTTTTTTCATCAGGTTTCCGAACAAATAATCCAGACAGGCAAATACGAACGCAGACGCTATATACAATAAATACCGGTATTTCCACTCTAAGGGAATCCAAAATTCCCGCTGCAGATAAAAGCCCAATGTATGAGATACATACAGCGGAACACTGAATCTGCCTAGAAATCTACAAAAACGATTATCACATAAGCGATTAAAAGCTCCATCCCATGCAAACGATAAATAAATTAATACCGCAAATAAAGCCACCAGAAAAAATCTGAAAGACTGTTATTCTGCATATAAATGATAAAAAGTGCAGCAAATAACAATACCATCTCTATTAATGTAAATATCACATCATTCCGTTTCGTCTTTGGAAATGGCAGTCTTATATTTGTAAGCTGAAATACGATACATCCTACACTTAATCCGGCCAGACCTCTTATCATGCCAGCCTGAATGATACCATTCCATTCCTCAATCGCGCCAATCGCTCGATAATTAACAGACAGCCATCCATAACCAAAACAAGCAATCAGCGGTGCCGCAATCATTGTGAAATAATATCTATATCTTCTCATGATCGGATAAATAATCATAATAGAAATCAGCAGCGCAGAAACATACCACATAGCAAAATGCCACTTTACAACACCCTGATTAATACCTGACATCGAAAGACCCGCCAGCTCAAACAAAGAAAACAAAAATTCTTTGAAAGTGCTGACAACATCTCCATCTGCCATTCGGTTCCAATGCTGTAATAGAAAGCTTGCTAAAAAAGCAGGCAGCCAAAAATAGAATAAGCTCGTATACCTTTTTACGACCTGATGCACAGTATCATAAGCAATACTTTTTTCATTTACCCCCCCCCTATCCTTCCAAGCAGATTTTGCTAATAAACAGCCTGATAAAATAAAGAAAAATTCAACGCATACATATCCTCCCTGAAAAGGAACCTGCTGTGCCTGCGGCAGATGAATCGCATGATGACATACGATCATGCAGCTGAACACAAACCGGTATAGATCAATCAGGCTGTTATGCCCAGCCGTCTTTTCCTCTATATGATTCAATTCTGCTCATCCTTCCTACTAAACACTTCCATATGCTCTATCATCACTTATGTTCGATAGTTCCATATTCTTTATCATCACTCAAAACTAAATTCAGAATCCTCACATATAAGTCCATACTCATTTTTCAAACAAAATTTTAAACTGCTGCCCGCTTCACGTTCTATGACAACATCTACTGACCCGCCTGGTGCAATATTTTTCTCTAATTCCATTCGCTGTCCATCAGAACAATCTACCAGACTCACCGTCTCAAACATATGATTTAAATAAGCGTTTCCATCATTATGTATCCTCAGAAGCGCATACTCCATTTTCCCATTTTCCCAGCGATTGATCATCTCATACGACACATGAACCTTACTGTCATCTAAAGAATTACAGTAAAACCAAAGCGGCGTATTATAGTCATACAAAACTAGCTGTAAATATCCATTTTCATGTATAGCATCTAAAAGCTGCTGCAAGAGTTCCGGCCCTGAATGTGAAAACACAATATAAGCTTTATCACTGCCAATCACCTTTTTGATTTCTTCATCGCACTCCACGCCTTCCTGAAACCAAGTCTGCCCCAGTATTACATTATCTTCATATCCGCCAATCGAATGATTTCCATAACCATTTTTATATTCAAATCCCGGCACGCTTTGCTCGAATACATAAACCATCTCATCCTCTTCGATATTCTCCTGCAGATATGCAATCTCAGGATTCAGCTCTTCTCCCCGCCAATAGACATTTTCCTTATTTGAATAGTGCAGAATGCCATTGTTAGAAAAGATCAATACAAATGCTGCCAAGCCAGCTAAATATATTTGGATATTTACATGCTTTCGTATGCAGACGATTTCTCCTATAGCAAGCATGATAAAAAATGCCAGCCCTGCATAAGCTTTATGATATGTATGAAAAAAAACAAAAGCCGATGAAATCATGCTGCACATGAACACTTCAGGAATTGATCTGCATTTACAGATTTCTTCCAATCCCCAAAAACCAATCATAATAATAATAGGATATAAAAAACACCACAGACGGTCTTCCACAGGATACATATTAATGTACGATGCAAAACAGGTTATCAAAATACCAAGATAACATCCGATCAGGATCCTGCTCTTTTTAATGAATGCTGCAATCAGCATACCCGCCATAAGAAAAAGAAAAATATATCGATAAATTCCTAAATTTTGAAAAATCTCTTTTATCATATTTTTCATTTTATCCAGATCTTCGAATGATGCTGGAAAAAGCGGAAAATTCTGCCCTGCCCAATAATTCTGCATGACATCTCCGACAGCCACTTCCCGCAGCCAAAAAAAATAATAAATAAGAAAGCTGGCTAAGATAGATACACCTGTCAGAAATAATCCCTTTATTTTTCCCCAGTTCTTTTCGACAGCAGCAAATACAGCTTCGCAGATCAGCAGACCTCCTTCAAAAAAACATACGGGATTTGAAAACCAGATGAAAACAGCCCAACAGACAGCAAGCATGTATACATTAATTTTTTTCTGCTGATACAAGTAAAATAAAAATATAACCAACAAAACAAAGAAACCGTCACATATATATGGCTTAAAGACATTTGAATACGCCAAAGCAAACGGCATATTTGAATAAAAAGCACAGGCTGCGAACGGACAGGATGAATGAAAGCATCTTTTCATTAAACTATATAATAATATTAATGTAAAAATAAATCCCGCTATAGAACCAATGCGTACCACAAATTCTGTATTGCCAAAAGTAAGCGCTAAAATCTTTTCAAAATACAGCCATCCTAACGGCGCGGACTGTGCCCTCTCCAGACTCCCGATCCCTAGCTGCCAAAATGACCTCGTACTGAAAGAATAAGCCAGAAAAGCTTCATCCAGCCACAGAGAACGGTCTGCATAATTCATATAGATACTAATGCCTGCACCTGATATGGTTGTTAATAAAAATAGGAGATTTATTAAAGCTTCAAACGAAACGGTTTCGAGCTTTTGTTTCAAAAATATATGTATATCTTTTTCCTGCCTCATCTTATCCCTCTTCTAAATGACCGTTTTAAAATATTCTATCGTTTTTATCAGTCCCTCTTCCAGAGAGATCTTAGGCTCCCATCCCAGCTCCTTTTTTGCCAAATCTATCAGCGGCTTCCTCTGCATTGGATCATCACTTGGCAGCTCCTTATAAATAATTCTTGATTTTGATCCCGTTAATTCGATGACCTTATGCGCAAGCTCCAACATGGTAAATTCCCCAGGATTTCCAATATTGATCGGACCCCCCCCCATGCAATTTTCGGCATTCATCATCCGATACATTCCCTCGATCAGATCATCCACATAGCAAAAGCTCCTAGTCTGGCTTCCATCCCCATAAATCGTAAGATCTTCCCCTTTTAACGCTTGTACAATAAAATTAGATACCACACGGCCGTCATATGCGTTCATACGTGTTCCATAAGTATTGAATATACGAATCACGCGTATATCTACACCATACTGCCTGTGATAATCAAAAAATAAAGTTTCCGCCATCCTTTTTCCTTCATCATAACAAGAGCGAATGCCCATTGTATTTACATGGCCGCGATAGCTTTCCGGCTGTGGATGTATCTTGGGATCTCCATAGACCTCTGAAGTACTCGCCTGCAAAATACGTGCTTCTACTCTCTTCGCAAGCCCTAGCATATTCATTGCACCGATCACACAGGTCTTTCCCGTTTTCACTGGATATTTTTGATAGTGAACCGGGCTCGCGGGACAGGCAAGATTATAAATCTGATCCACTTCCACATATAACGGTTCTGTTACATCATGACGTATAAATTCAAAATAAGGATTTGACAATAGATGCCTCACATTATCCTTATTCCCAGTAAATAAATTATCTACGCAGATCACATCATTGCCTTCTTTTATCAGCCTGTCACACAAATGAGAGCCTAAAAATCCTGCCCCTCCAGTTACCAATATTCTTTTCATAATTCATCTCCTCTGATGTTACGTTAATATCTAAATCTATACGGAAAATATCATAGCTTGTAAGCGTAAACAAATGCTTGTTTTCTTTATTTAACGACAAAATTATATTTTACAATGCAGTAAAACGCCCTCAGCGCATCCCTGACTCCGATCTTTTTACCTTCTTCAAACGTTCTTGGATGATAAGAAATCGGAACCTCATAAATCCGGCAGCGCTTCCTTGCCAGCTTCGCTGTGATCTCCGGCTCAAAGCCAAATCTATCTTCTTTTAATTCAATCGACTGAATCACCTCTCTGCGAAACATCTTGTAACATGTCTCCATATCACTTAACGATAAATTAGAACAGATATTGGATAAGGTCGTAAGCACCTTATTGCCTAGCTCATGGTAAAAGCCATCGACTCGAAAACGATTGCTCCTCAGATACCGAGAGCCATATACGGCATCCGCATCGCACTCTCCGCTGATAAAAGGCTGCAGTAGATGCACAAAATCGTACGGCTCATACTCAAGGTCTGCATCCTGCACGACCACAAAATCACCTGTCGCAGCTGCAAACCCATGCCTGAGAGCCACGCCCTTGCCACAGTTTCTTTTATGATACAGCACCTTATCAACCTGCTCGCGCAGCTCCTTCCTTAGAATCTCACGCGTTCCATCTGTGGAGCAGTCATCTACAATAATAATTTCTGTTTTTACCCCACAGTTTCTGACCTTATGAACAACCCGCTTTATTGTATCTTTTTCGTTATATACAGGTATCACTACCGATAATACTTTTTCCTGTCCCATTCTAAATTACTCCTTCTGTGCGACAATCATTTCATTGAATCCTAATTGAAATTTCTGATACTGAATAACTGTGCAGCCGTTCTTCCTCATCCGCTCAAACAGCTCCTTTTTTGTATAATAATGCTGATGCTGCCTAATAGATTCTTCACTGATCACATGAATCTTGTAAGAAAGAAATTCCAAAACTGGTTTTGCTGCAGGTGTCGGCGTTGTCAGAATAAAAATTCCCCCTCTTTTAAGTACACGCACCGCTTCTTTCAAAAGAAACGTATTCTTGGGGAGATGCTCCAGCACTGCCAACATAAAAACACAATCTGCTGTTTCATCTGTTAACGGCAGCTTTCCAAAAGATCTGCTATTATTCATGATCTGAATATTCCCATATTTCGCTTCATTTGCCCTGATATCAAAGCCGTACCCCCCCCCTATCCGATCTGCGATGCTTCTTAAAAATCTGCCATTAAAACCGCATCCAATGTCTACACATACAGCTTTATTACCAGGTATATATTTTCGTATTTTCAGATACCGCAGGTAACTGAGCAGCTTTTCAAAAAAAGGCCAGTTATCTTCATACCTCATATTCATCGCCTTATCCCTTTCTAATCCTTTTGCAATATCTGTGAAACATTCTTATAAAATCAGTCAAACATTTTTATAAAAACAGACTTTGATGACCGATTTATATTTCCCTATTTATCAGATTCTGCAGCTTCCTGACAATTTCATGAGCCGATATTCCAAGATCAGCATCTATCTGTTCCCTCTTCCCATATGACGTAATAAACTTATGCGGCACTCCAATAAAATCTATCAATACCTGTCCATTCAGAGCCTTTAAAACCTCATTGGTCAGCCCGCCATAATAATACGGCTCACACAGCAGCACCTTATTGCCCATGCAGTGCTCCCACAGACTCTTTCTATCAAACGGCAGAACCGTCGTATAGTAAAGCACCGTTACGTCCATATCCCTGACCGCCGCAAGAACAGGCTCTAATAACGGCCCTACCGCCAGAACTACAGCCTTCGTGCCTTGTTTGATAACAGCAGCTTCTCCAAACTTTTTATTAAAACTCATCGAATTAACAGCTGTGCTCAGCCTATAATACGTCGGATAACCATTATCATAAGAGCTTCGGATTAAGCAGTCTGTCTCTTCTGCCGTACCCGGAACAACAATCTGCATATTGGGAATCTGCATAAGCGCCGGTACATCTGCGGGACAATAATGTGTAGAACCGAGCGCCCCGTCATCATAAGAAGCGCCTACGCTGACAAAATTTCCACATAAGCATTGGTATCCAAAATCTATCTTCAGCTGCTCATAGGCTCTTTCGACGATAAACGGTGCAATCGTGTGAAAGAAAGGTATGTACCCCTCTCTTGCCAGTCCTGATGCAATTCCAATAGACGCAGGCTCCATAATCCCAAGATTATGCACTTGATAATCACGCTTTTGCTTGATGCTGCGAAAACTGAAGACGCCGATATCACCCAGCAGTGTGATCACTCTTTCGTCTTTCTCTGACAGCTCTTCCATTGTCCGTATATATTGTTTTCTCATATTAGTTTCCATTGTCCAGTTCCTCCAACAGCTGCTGCATTTCCTGCTCATTTGGGCTTCTATGGTGCCATGCCGGATTGTTTTCGATACTTTTGCATCCATAGCCCTTGATCGTCTGCGCTGCGACCATCACAGGGCTTCGGTTGTCAGATGAAAGCGTCAGGACAGGCTGTAACTGTTCGTGATTGTGCCCATCTGCCAGCCGCACATTCCAGCCAAAATCACTTATTTTCTTTTCTACCGCCCCAAAATCAACTGCTCTGTCTGACGAGTGATTATAATCAAGAATACATACCAGATTAGACAATTCCTGTTCTTTTGCCGCCATAATCGCTTCCCAGTTGGTGCCTTCATTTAATTCTCCATCGCCGATAATCACAAATACCTTATTTTTACTTCCTTTAAATTTCAGAGCCATTGCCATTCCAACCGCTATAGGAAGACCATGCCCCAAAGACCCTGTGGACACCTCAATGCCTGGTATTTTATGAAAATCAGGATGCCCTCCCAGTCTGCTTCCATACTGTCCGAAGCTGCTTAATTCATCCAGCGGAAAAAAGCCTGCCGAAGCCATAACCGCATAGATTCCAATCGAAGCATGTCCTTTGCTCACAATCAGCCGATCTCTGTCCTCTTCATTCGGATTCGTTGGATTTATTTTCATAACGTCATGGTATAATACATACAATATATCCAGAATTGAAAACGCGCTCGGTATATGTCCTTCCTGCGTATGATAGGATACTTTTATAATTTCCTTCTTTAACAGCTTTAATGTCTCTTCACGGTCCTCCATCTGCAAAACCTGCCTTTCCTCTTAATGCACGAATCACTTCTACTTCCGTTCTTCATCTGTGAATCCTGCCCTTTCTGTTCATACATCTGCTGCCTTTTATAACTCTCATTCCCTGAATACGTAGCTGGTGTTCACAAACCCTTCCTGTTAATACATCTGCTGCCTTTTATAACTCCATATGTCCATATATCCATCGTTTGTATTTAACGCATCTAATACTTGTTTATCTTCCTGAAGAATCGTAAAATCAAATATATCCATATTACTTTCGATATGCTTCTCATTCTTACTGCGCACCAGCGGTATATATCCCTGTTCACAGCTCCAGCGCAGCGCTAACTGACCGATATTCTTATTATATTTTTCTGCCATCTTAACAAATTCCGGCTTATTTAATACTCCTCTTCCCATCGGCGACCATGCTTCTATCTGCATTCCATGCTCCTTTGAAAATGCGGCCAGACCTCTCTGCTGATACCCCGGATGTATTTCGATCTGCTGAATCACAGGCGGTACACTGCAGCAGCCAAATATATCGAGCAAATGCCGCTCTAAGAAATTACACACACCCAGCATACGTACTTTCTTTTCCTGATACAGCTTTTCAAATGCCCGCCATGTTTCTATATTTTTCTCTCTATAAGTCTCTTCATATCCCCGTATCACAGGCCAGTGAATCAGATAGACATCCACATAGCTCATCTGTAGCGTATCCAGAGAACGCTCAAAGTCATCCAGAGTCTGCTGATAGCCAGTGACCGCGGCAGAGAGCTTTGTCTGTATGATAAGGTCTTCTCTTTTGATCTTTCCCTCACTGCATATTTTTGAAACTGCTTTTCCGACAGCTTTTTCACTTCCATATGCCCTTGCGGTATCAATCAATGTATATCCATTGTATAAAGCCGCAGTAACCGCGTCCTCTGCCGCTTCGCCCAGCTCTGCTGTTCCGAAACCAATCTTTGGCAGCTTCACTTCATCAGATCTGCATTTTCCTTCCATACATTCTATATCCATAAGATTTTCCTCCATCTATACAATCTGTAACAAATCTGTCCAGTGATCCTGTCTCACGAATGTACTTATATGTAACAGTTCAGCCTTCGGCAGAACTGTTACTGAATCCAATCCATTGAAAGTTCGCTTCGCGAAGGGTTCTAAGCGCCTGTGGCGCTTGTTCAGAACCGACCGAAACGGAGTGAAGAATGGATTCACTCTTGGCAAAATCTACACGTTCTTACGTACTTTGCAGTAAATGCAAAGTACTGGGCTGAACTGTTGCACTTATATTCAAGCTATATGACAAATTATATTGTTCGTGAATAAACTAATTATTTTATTTCTTTCATGATCTTGGTCAGTGTTTCCACAAAATAATCAATTTTTTCCGGTATGTACGATGGATGGTTGCCTATATAAAAGCCGCTGTCATGAATCTCGTCTGCTGCTTTCAGCTCCCCATGTATCCTATAATCCATATACTTCACTGCTGCATTGCGGGTGAAGTTGCCGGCAACAATCGGCCTTGTCTCAACGCCGTACTGCTCAAGGCTGTCTGCGATCTGGTTTCTCTTATCTGCGTAATCACCCTGAAGCACCATTCCAAACCCATACCAGGAAGACTTCCCTGTCTCCTTCTGCAGGCGGATTTTGCTGCCGATCTTATCCAGTGCACTCTGTATATACTCCGCATTTTTCCTTCTTGTCTGTATGATTCCGTCTAATTTTTTTAGCTGCTCGCTTCCGATCGCTCCTTCCATTTCCAAAGGGCGCAGATTGAATCCGGGAACGATAAAATTGTATTTTTCATAAAACTTTTCATTCATTTTATCTGTCTTTGTATGATAAATCAGACTATCTTCTGGAAGGTTTCTGGTCCAGCCATGTGCACGGATACATAGCAGATAATGATACAGCTCCTCGTCATCCGTAACGACCATCCCTCCTTCCATTGTGCAGATATGATGTGCAAAGAAAGAGGAATAGGTCCCCATAAGTCCAATCGTTCCCAGCTGCTTTCCATCATACAATGCACCCATTGACTCACAGTTATCCTCCAGCAATATAGCTCCCGTCTCACTGCAGATTGACAAAATCTCTTTATATTCACTCGCGTTTCCCAATAGATTCACTGCCACAATAAGCTTTGTTTTTTCCGTAACAGCAGCTCTCAGCTCCTCCACGTTTATGCAGTAGGTATCCGCATCAATATCCACAAATACAAGCTTTAATCCAAACTGATACAAGGGAAAATAAGTCGTGCTCCATGACACTGCCGGCACAATGACCTCGTCCCCTGCCTGCACTCTTTTCGAATAGGCTAACGCGGCAACTGCTGCCAGATTCGCGCTTGACCCAGAATTCACCATAACAGCATATCTGCTGCCGAATTTCACCGCAAACGCTTCTTCATAGTCTGATACCTTTTTTCCCATTGTATATGTATTTCCTGAAATAACCTCCAAAATTGCTTTTCGCTCATTCTCATCCCAAGATGACTGACAAAGATCATATTTCATTACATTCACCTTCCGTTTCAACATTGTGCGATACCTATATGCAAAATCACTCACGATTTTCGCTGTTTTTTTCCAAATACCAGTGATACATCCTTTCTATCCCCTGATCTATCGTGTACGCAGCCCTCCAGCCCATTTTCGCCAGCTTTGAAGAATCAAGTAAATTTCTCTCCTTCCCGTCCGGCCTGCTTTCATCACATACAATTCTTCCATGAAACCCTGCAATCCGGCCAACTAACTCCGCCAGCTCCAAGATGGAAATCTCCTCTCCTGTGCCGATATTCATATGTTCTTCCCCGCTGTAATGATTCATGAGGAACACACACGCATCCGCCAGATCATCCACATAAATAAATTCCCTTCGTGCCTTTCCGGTTCCCCAGAGCTCAACCGTATCCGCATGATTTTTCTTTGCATTCTGATATTTTAAGATCAGTGATGGTATCACATGGGCATTTACCGGATCAAAGCAATCTCCCTCGCCATAACAGTTTGCAGGCATAACGGCTGTAAAATCGTCTCCATATTCTCTTCTATAGTAAGCGCATAGACGCAGACAATAATTTTTCGCTAACGCATACGCCTCATTTGTTTTTTCCGGGGCGCCGCAGAACAAATCAGATTCTTTCACAGGAATTTTTGCCGTGTTCGGGTAACAGCAGGCACTGCTTAAATACTGCAGTTTTCGGACTCCATAATGATGAGCAGCTGTAATCACATTCAGCCCCATATACATATTTTCCACAGCAAACTCCACTGGAGCAGCCGCATTTGCCCCGATTCCACCTACCTTTGCCGCTGCCATAAACACATATTCCGGCCTTTCTTCCTCAAAAAATTTTTCCGTTTCTTCTTTATTTGTTAAATCCAGTGCCAGATGATCTCTCACAATTATATTGGCATAACCATCTGCCTTTAATCTCCTCAGAATTGCAGATCCAACCATCCCGGTATGTCCCGCAACATATATTTTTGCCTGCTTTTCCATTCTTTCCTTCCAATTCCTGATTCTTCTTACTTTTTCTTTTTTGCTTACTTTATCCTGATTCTTCTTACTTTTTCTTTTTTGCTTACTTTTTACTTGTACTTTTTATTTTGACTATTTATTTTGACTTCTTATTCCGACTTCTTATCTCAGCTGCATTCTGCGTTCTACATTCCGTATATCATTTTCTGTCATAAGCCTTACAATTTCATCAAATGAAGTCTTTACCGGATTCCAGCCCAGCTTCTCAACAGCCTTCTTTGGATTTCCAAGAAGAGATACAACATCCGTCGGGCGAAAATATTCTGAGGAAACTTCCACAAGCATACGTCCTGTTTTTCGATCGATGCCTTTTTCTTCTATGCCTTTTCCTTTCCATTCCAGATCAATTCCCGCATAGTGAAACGCCAGTGTACAGAATTCTCTCACTGAATGCTGCTCGCCTGTTGCGACTACATAATCATCCGGGCACTCCTGCTGCAGAATCAGCCACATGCATTCTACATAATCTTTTGCATATCCCCAGTCTCTGAGCGCATCCAGATTACCCAGCAATAATTTATCCTGCTGCCCTGAAGCAATTCTGGCAGCTGCAAGCGTTATTTTTCTTGTAACAAACGTCTCCCCCCTGCGTTCTGATTCATGGTTAAACAAAATGCCGTTCGCAGCAAATATTCCATATGCTTCCCTATAATTACGCACAATCCAGAACGCATACTGTTTTGCAGCCGCATAGGGTGAATATGGATAAAACGGCGTCGTCTCGCTTTGAGGCGTTTCCATTACCTTCCCAAAAAGCTCGGATGTAGATGCCTGATAAAATCTGCAGGACTGCTCCAATCCCGCATTTCGAATCGCCTCCAGCATCCGAAGCGTTCCTACCGCATCAACATCCGCTGTATATTCCGGCACATCAAAGGATACTTTCACGTGGCTTTGTGCCGCTAGGTTATATATTTCATCCGGCTGAATCTGACTTACGATCTTCACTAAACTAATAGAATCTGTCATATCCCCATAAATAATGTGAAAATGCTGTCTGCTTTCCAGATGAGCGATATGTACTCGATAATCTGTCGATGATCTCCTTATAATCCCATACACTTCATATCCTTTGTCCAATAACAGTTCTGACAGATAAGAACCATCCTGTCCTGTCACTCCCGTAATTAAAGCTGTTTTCATTATGCTGCTCCTATTTTTTTCATTTCTTACATATATCTTGCCGCCCTAGATGATGGGCCAGAGTTCTTCGAGAATTTATAACCATTCTTAGTTGATATAATCTTTGCTTTTGTCAGCCGCATTTCCACAGAAATATTTAAATAAAAGACTCAAAAATCCGCTGAATATACATTCATACCTAATTCCCTTCTACTTAGTCAGCTTCTCTATGCTCTCAAAGCTATACTGCTTCCTTTTAAACATCAGATGAATCATAAGCTGCAGATACTTTATAATAATTGTCAATATTCCAAACATTCCGAGGGAAGTTACGGATATGATCAAAATTATAGTTGTCCATCCTGATACAGGATTTGACGCTGCATATACTACAATGGAATACACAGCCATAAACACTGACATCAGCATCATGACACATGTCATCACAATAGCAAATCTGTAGCCCACTTCTGTAAACAGGATCAGGGAATCTATTGCAAGGCCTAATTTATACTCTCTTTCCTTCTGATCTTTTCTCTGTACAGTTCCCTTTTTCGGAGCATATTTTATGACATCCGCTTTCAGTCCGCTGTTCGCATAAACCGCTTTTCTATAAGGCACAGCTTTATTCATGGAACTAACCCGGTTAATCACCCTCCGGCTTAAAATCCGAAAGCTTTCTGTCTCCATCTTGTACGGGAGGTCTGCAAAACAGTCAAAAACCTTATAAAATAGCCTAGAAGAAAGTTTTTCTTTCCTGTCAGGAGATACGCTGACTATGTCATAGCCCTGCAGTGCTCGTTCATACGCCTGCATAATCAGATTTTCTTCGAAATCTAGGACAGTATTATCAAATTCAAATACAAAATCTCCAATAGACAGGCCGACACCAGCATTCATTGCAAGCTCTACCCCGTGAAAATAACTCATGTTGAGCACTGATATGCTTGTAGTCCTAGCTGAGGTGCTTGCATTTTTAATGACCTGCAGGCTATTATCATTGGAACAATCATTCACGCATATGATCTCAGAATGCTCAAAATTGCCCTCCAAAACTTTCATCACTGCATCTAAAAAATCTCCTGCCCGATCTTGCGCGTTATGCACATAAATAACAGCTGACGCAAAATTCTTTTCCTTATATCTCATCGCTAAGCACCTCATCAAGGTCATAGACCGTATTAATTTTCCCAGAAAGAACGCCTGCAAACGTAGGATTTTTAGAATATACCCGGATTACAGTAGGTCTGGAATCATCAATCTCTGAACTCATTAAAATCGGTTTCATCGAATACAGTGAGCTCTTATATTTAAATGCAAACTCGTCCCTCAGATATTTCCTTGCCAGCTTTGCCATATATGGAAAGGCCGTTTCCGGCTTTGCCGGACAGTCATTGCAGTTACCTAGCCTAAGCGACGAACAAAATCCCCCGCTCTCTTTCTGGCAGTTAAAAATCGGCACATCATCATAGCTCGTAGTATGCGGTGTAAATGTCACGGCTGTAAGTGAATGCAGTCCTGTCTTCCCAAAAGGCATAATTGAGAAAAACGGGCCGTCCATAACTGTAAAGCCATATGGTTTCAGCTTTTCATTTACATCACACAGGATAATTTCACAAAGCTCATACTTTATTTTGAATTTTTCAAAGCCTGCCAGATGAAGAATCTGATTTGTCCCCGCATAAGTCGCATTCAGTACATATCCAGCCTGATACCCCCCCTTGCCCATCAGCCGTATAAACCGCATATGCGTCCTGAAGCTTTTCAATGCGCTCTATTGCGGCCCCATACTTGATCTTCACATTGCTTAACGTCTCAAGCCTTGACAGCAGATAATCCTTTAAGATCATGGCATCATATGTATACTCTCTGGTTAAAAAAGCTCCGTCGCACATGTGTTCTTTAAAAAACCTCTCCGGCTGCAGCTCTTCACATGGAAGCCCAGCCGCCCTGCAGAAGTTCTTAAACTGTACGCCATTGGACCACGAATACTGACTTGAGGTCGCATACACTTTATCAAAGCTGCGATTGATACAAAAGCCGTAATCCTTATAAAACCTTTCAAAGTACCCCGCTGACTTCATGGCAGTTGATATTGACCTCGGATAATGATACCCTTGATGGACACGTGCCTGATTTATATAGGAAGCACGCCCAAAAGATGTCCTGTCACACTCTAAAACCAAGATTTTCTGCTGCTTTAAGCCACAAAAAAGAGCTGAGTATAACCCGTACAATCCTGCACCTATAATAATTTTGTCATAATGCTCCATATCATTGACTCCTGACTTGCAATCAAACTCACCTCTGCCATGTGTGGTATCAGGCAATCTACTGCTGCTGACCCAGCCGTTTCCCGCTAATCATCTGAACTGCAAATTCTACCGTTGCGCGTATCCCGTCTTCAAACGTCGTCTGCGGCTTCCAGCCATATCTTTCCCACGCATGATGATTATCACATAATGTATATTTATTTACCTCATGCTCTAAAATCTGATCAGAGATCACATATGCCCCTTCGTAAAGTTTTGGATAATGCTTCCAATAATTAGAAGCTTCCACATAGCGTGCATCAATAGACTCTTTTTTCATTACACGCCGAATAATCTCATACATCTCATTAATCGAATGCGTCTCATTCGAAGACACGTTCACCACATCAAACCCCGTTCCTTCCTGTACCCTGAGCGCAAGATCAATTAAATCTTCCACATATATAAAATCCCTCTTCTGCTTTCCGTCAGAATGAAGTACCGGAGCGCGGTCATAATAAAGCTCCCGAATCATATACCCTGCCACCGGCGGCTGTTTCCGCAGGCAGTCGATATGCGGCCCATAGACATTCGCAAACCTAAGCACCGTCACATTCATGCCATACACATCTGCATAGCTTTTACAAAACTGTTCCGCCGCATACTTTCCGCTCGAATAAATAAGGCTCGGCGGCACCGCATCCTCTTCCCTGCATGGAAATACGCGGCAGTTTTCATAAACAGCCGATGTGCTGGCAAAGACCACCTTTCCAGCCCCCCCCCGCATAAATCTGCGGGCAGCTTCTAATACATTCACAGCCCCTGCTACATTGACAGCTACCGCCCCCGCCGGGTCGGTCTGGCAGTCTGGGAGCGGAGTTACGGCTGCGATATGATAAATAAAATCAAACTTCTGTTCTTCACAGAGACTGTACATAAAGTCTCTGTTACAAATATCCGCCCGCAGGATTTCCTGCCTAAAATCATGGTCTGTAAATACCAGATTATCCTCCTGTCCATATGAAAAATCATCAACCAGCACGACTTCATTGCCCTGCTGCCATAATGCATGGGCGAGCTGTGACCCGATGAATCCCGCTGCGCCCGTAATTAATATTTTACTCATCCGCCTGCTCCTTTATATGATTGATCCCGCACATCGTCTTATAAAATACACTCATCATCAAATGGTCAAAAATCATATGCACATCCTCTGTAATCTGCATACTTTTTATAGGAACATGAAGCGAATAATCCGCCAGTTCTTTCAGCTTTCCGCCATCATATCCTGTGATGCCGACGACCTGATTTCCCTGAGATTTTGCATACTGCACGGCATGAATCACATTCGGCGAATTTCCGCTGCCAGATATCCCGATACATAGGTCTCCCGGCTTCAGTTTCCCTTCTAGCTGGAAACGGAAGACTTCTTCATAGCCAAGATCATTCGCAATCGCCATCAAGGTTGCGACATTGTCATTCAGACATACAAAACGGAATTTTTTATCTGTATATTCTGAAATTCCTTTATTAAAATCATTCTGAAAATGTGATGCCGTCGCCGCACTTCCTCCGTTTCCAAAAATATAAATGGTGTTTTCACCATCCATCTTTTCTTCCAGCAGGTTGATAACTTCATTAATTTCCTGTACATCTAAATTCGATAAGACATCTTTTTCTGTCTCAAGATATGTACTTATCTCTGCTGTATAGTCTGCCATAAGTTCAGCCCTTTCCCTTAATCTGAAAAAATAATTCTGCTTCCCTGCGGTTCTAATACAAAAGGAACCTGCCGAAATTCCTTTAAAGCTTCCTTAACGCTCTTCTGCGCGTCTTTTGGCACATACAGCAGCAGAAATCCTCCGCCGCCCGCTCCGAGGATTTTTCCCCCAAGCGCTCCGGCATTTTGGGCTGCTGTATACATTCCATCAATCATTGAATTAGAAACTCCTCCGGCAAACTTTTTTTTCATCTGCCAGCTTTTATCTAATCCATATCCCCAGCTGTCAATACTGCCTGCTGCAAGCTCATCGTACATCTCATCTACCATCGCAGCCATGCTGTCTAAAATTTCCGTCTTATCTGGAATCGTCCGTGTCTGTTCACTTAAAATCTTACTGGAATCCCTTGTCACGCCGGTAAAAAACATCATCAGATTCTGTTCCAGACCGTCCAGAACCTCTTTTTTGCACAATACAGGCATTACCGTGACAGTACCGTTCTGGTTAAACCTATATCTCTTAAATCCGCCGAAAGACGCCGCATACTGATCCTGTATGCCGATCTGCTGCCCCAGACAGTCTATTTCTATATGGCAGGCTTCTCTTGCCAGCTGCTCCGCTGACACATATTCCCCCTTAAATGCATGAAGCGCATTCAATACACCGACTGCCAGAGCCGAAGAAGAAGCAAGTCCGATCCCGACCCCGCTTAACGGAATATCCGCAGAATAAAAAAGCTCTATCCCTCTTTCAATCCCGACAGTCTTCATAGCTTCCCGGATGATATTATGCTTTACCTGATCTACGCAGTCCACAAATTCATTACCGGCATAGCACAGCCTTACCTTCCCGTCAAAATTCTCATTCACTGTAATATACACATGCATATCCAATGCCGTACTTATCACACTTCCATAACCAAACCTGCTGTTTTCAAAGTAATCATGAAAGTCCGTCCCGCCTCCAAAAAAAGAACATCTCATAGGCGTTTTTGATATTATCATGTCAGCTCTCCCTTCTTTCATGCAGCATTTTTCTTACAAGTGCCCTGCCGCTTCACGTTCTTCCTCAGCCAGAATACTGTCTACAGCATCCTTAATTGTAAATGACTCCGAGACCAACATACATTGACACCCTGCCGCTTTCCCCGCATCCATATCCCGCGGATCATCCCCAAGCATATAACACTTTGTCAAATCTAATGAAAACTCTTTCTGTGCCTTGAAAAACATCCCCGGCATCGGTTTTCTGCACGTACATCCGTCGTCCCAGTTGTGCGGACAGTAATATATTTTGTCTATACATGCCCCGATCTGTCTTAAATCGCGCTGCATTTTTGCATGTATATCTTCCAACGCCTGTTCTGTCAGGGCACCTCTTGCCAGTCCCGGCTGATTTGAAACCAAAAGCACAGTGTAACCTGCATCTTTTAATCTTTTTACCGCTTCTTTCGCGCCATCCAGCCAGATAAAATCTTCCGGCTTTTCGACATAGCAGGCTTTTGGCGGCCGTACATTCAGCGTGCCGTCGCGATCTAAAAATATATATTTTTTACCAGAAAAAAACTGCTTCGTAAGCTCAATTCTCTCCCACGAGCCTACAGAATAATAGCGGTGCTCAGTCATACATGCATACAGCCTTTTCTGCTGCACAAGCCTTGGAAAAACAGCTGCCTCAAAATTATAGTTTCCCTGCGGCAGCATATCCAGCACCTGTCTGCGTACAGCTGAATATCCTATATCCACACCATTTAAATCCGGCGTTTTCCTCTGCTTATCATAGATTTCCACCAGCCCATGATCTGAAACTCTCAGATTGCTCTTCGTATACCCATCCATGTTTCGATAAGCCGTACATACGAAATCAGCGCCGCTTTCAAAGTACTTTTTCTCCAGCTTTCTAAAATCAATCGGACAGTAATTATCACAGTACATCAGCAAAAAATCTTCGTTCAGCTGACCGACTGCTGATTTCAGCCTCAGTCCTGTCTCATATTCTACTGGTGTAATAAAATATTGAATCTGCACATTCCACCTAGAGCCGTCTTTAAAATAATCCATGATTTTTTCCGGCAGATAGCCAAGCAGCATGATTATATTTTTTATCCCAAAGTCTCTGACCTGTTCAATTAAGTATTCTAAAAAAGGTTTTCCACGAAATGGAAACATAGGTTTTGGGTTTGTATCTGTAAACGGCCGAAGCCTTGTCCCAAATCCGCCTGCCAGAATGACAGCCTGAGATATTTTCTTATGATTTGACATGTTCTTCATACTCCAGAATTAAAATTATATTTATTCCTATTTTAGTAATCTGCTTTTTCTGCGGCTTCATATATCCTATTTCTTTTTATGTGTTTTATAATCTGCCCAGCCTTTTACAGCCTGTAAAATAGTCCTCATACCATGCTTTCCCTCATGACATTCCCTGACAAATGCTCCTGCTGCATCAAAATTTTGACACCCGTTTTTCATCTCGCGGTATGCAATCGTAGACCGCGCTACCATTGTATTGTCTTTATCATATTTAAAATTTCCGCGCTCAATAATCTGATACAAAAATTGTGCCGCTTTCTTTTCGCGGTCAAAATCAAAAGTATCTAAGAGTGGTTTTTCAGAAAGCATTTCTAAATATGCATCATCATGACAATCTAAATATTTTATTTTTTCTATGACTGCACCAAAATCATTCTCATAATCATTGCAGTTAATAAACGCTTTTGGATTCACAATGCTTGTAATATCAGGATTTCCCCAGTAAATCGGAATGGAATAAACCAAAAACGGCTGTACTAACCTTTCAGTAGTTAAACCCATGACAGAACAATTCTCAAAAGCAATCGTAAACTTATACTTTTTCAAAAACTCTATTTTCCCTTTCGACCAGTTTTCATCTACATGTCCCTGCCCACACGCCATGCCTGTCCATCTAGGTGAAATCGCATTGTCCAGATTATGTAATACAAAGCCGGGACAGTCTACATGCTTATAGGTATCCATAACCCTCTGGCAGAATTGTCTTCTAAGCAGCGCTCCCCTGCCAATCCAATCCTGTGACGCGACAAAATTGCAGAACTTTCTTGAACACAGGTCTTGTGAAACCGCGCTCCGGTCTTGTATCGATTCATGCACATCGTACAATCCCGGACTATCGCTGTCTCCCACCGGATATTGAAAATATCTGTTTTCATAGACAATCGGTTCAAAGCCAAACGCGTAATCACAGTCATTAAAATTCGGTGAGATCGGCTCGCCGCCGCAAAAAATCCTGACCGCATCTGGATAATTTAAAAAATCAAACCCCCAAGTGCTGTAAAATAAAAAGTCTGGATGATCTGAATACTCCACGATATATTTTTCTTTTAACTGTTTCGTAATCCAATGATGTTCTGCCCGAAAGCTTGCCATAGAAAAATCAGTAAACTTTATTTTTATTGTCTTCATTTTGAATCCTTTATTCTTTTTATTTATTTCTTGTTATGTCTTCTATGTGTCAGCTTATATCTTGCCCACAGCCCAAATGCCCGTATAATCCTCCTTACACTTACATGACCTGCATCCACTTCTCTTAGAAATTCCTGAATAATATCAATGTGATACCCATTTTCCGGTAACTGGAACAGCATGACATATTCCTGATAAGATAAGACCGCCAAAGCCACATCATCGACTCCAAACACCCATCGAACCGCATAATAAGAATACTCTGTAGCAATCGCTCCGACCGCAGTCTTTTTCATGATCCTGCGCGTATCCATCATCTGATTCCAGCCCTTTTCTTTCAGTCCGTCATCCTCTATATAACACCAGTACATATGAAAAATATCATTCCATTCATGCCAGTACTTTTCCTGCGTAAATTTATCATATGGTAACGAACTATAGTTTTCTTTCAATGCTTCCAGCTTTTCAAGCATAACCGAATAAAAAGTACCGACTTTTAATCTTCCCGTTTTAAACAACTCTATATGACATGCTTTAGTCTGTGTGGTATAGATAAACATAAACTGTTCGTAGTTCATCAGGCAAAATACCGGAAACCTGACTGTGGTAATTCTTATAAATTCATTTGCCATCCAGTTCTCTGACCAGTCCAAGACATTTTTATTATTCTGCGCAATACTGATCAGTGTTTTCTGCATTTCATAAAATGCTTCTTCACTTTCCTTCGCATCCACAATTTTTTTCCAGCTGCATTCAAAGTTCCATGCAAACATATGACAAAACATCCGCTGCCATAGCATAAGGTTCTCCGTCAGCGGCTGGCCAAAAATTTTTTGCTGAAGCTTCATGCCGTCTTTTACGCATCTGCTGCAGGCATATCTGGCTCCGACAACTTCTGGGTCTGTATCCTCGACACCTACTGGTTCCGTATATATGTATACATTCTCATCCGTATAATCTATGTTTGGACTGCACTGAAGCATCTGGCAGTGAAATAAAATATCCTCCTGATACCGCATGGAAGAATCAAATACAAGTCCATTTTCATCCAAAAACTTTTTCTTATAGATCTTATTCCACAAGGCAAGGTTATTCGCTTCAAAACAGCGCTCCAGTCCGGTTCTGCCTATGTAATGCGTATATGGCCGTATCGTGTTGTTTTGATTTGGATACCTTCTCATGTAATTGCCGGTAACCACATCAGCTTCATTTTTGACCGTTGTTTCGTATAGAGTCTGGTAGGCATGTTCAGCAGCCAGATCATCTCCATCACAAAAATGCACGTAGATGCCTCTTGCCTTTTTCAAAGCATGATTACGCGCACCTGAAGGCGCGATATTTTTTTCCAATCGTTCTAAAATAATTCTATGATCTCGCTTTTGATATTCACGAATGACCTCGCTCGTATGGTCCTGGCTCCCATTATCTACAACAATCAGCTCCATCTCTTCAAAATCCTGATTGATAACAGATGTCAGGCATTCTCCTATCTTATCCTCCAAATTATAGGCAGGAATAATCACACTCAGCCAAGGTACTTTTTCCACTGGTTTACTCCTTTCATGTTACAATTCAATCTGCAATGTCATTCACTTAGTGACCTCTCTGACGATTCTGCGTCTGGTTATGCATAGCTTAAATTAACGACATGATGCCATGGTCAAAAGGCGCCCCAGCATCATGACATTGATTCAGTCTGCCCTTCCCATGCCCGCTCGATTTTCTTCGTCGTTACATAGGCATCATATTTCGTACCAGAAAGGTCACGCACAGTTCTTCCATGCTGCTTTTGAATTACCCTATCCAGTACCAGTGCCCACAGCCTTGCACTTTTATATAGCGGCACCCTGCTCATAAGCTCTCTGACAGCAAACGCATCTTCAGGAACCTGACTCGAACATACCACCGGAAGTCCCGCTGCCTGTGCTTCTACTGCTGCCAGTCCAAACCCCTCCGACTTTGAAGGCATCAGCAGTACATCCATTGCCTGCATCAGCTTTGAGACCTGGCGGCTTGCACCAAAAAAGATGACATCCTCCTGCAGCCCCCACTTTCTCACAAGCCTGCGAAGATCCTTCTTAGCCTCGCCCTCGCCTACAATCAAAAGCACTGTGTCTTTGCAAAGCTTTTGAAATTCCCTGAAAACCTCGATTCCAAATGCCTGATTCTTTTCCATACAGAGCCTGCCAATCATGCCGACGACACACACCCCTTCTACATGCAGCTGACTCCTTACCTGCTCCCGCTGTACGTCAGAATAACGGAACTGATTCAAATCTATTCCATTCGATACAAGCTGGACTCTCCGCCAGTCTGGAAACAAGAACCTGCGTGCCGCCTGCGAGCAGGCAAGGCATTCTGCGGCACTGCCTGAAAAACAGTATTTCGCAAATGTATGTGCCGCCATCTTCCAAATATATCCTCTGTCTTTTCTTAAAGCGCTGCCATGACCATGAATGATAATCCTTTTCACACCGCATTCTTCTGCGCACACTGCATATAGGAATGTGACTGCCTGATAGGCATTCATATGTACGACATCATAACATCTGCGCTTGAAGATTTTCTTCAGCTGTCTATAGTTGCGCGGATAGCTTCTTATACTGCCGCTCAATACAGTCATGCTGATTCCCAGTTCTTCCAGCTGGCTGTCATAAAATCCCGACAGCTTTACTGCCGTTATCAGATCGATTCTATACTTTGTCAGATCGAGCCGTTTGAAAATGCTGACCCAGAAAGCTTCTATTCCTCCGCAGCCCCATGCCTCACAGTAACAGCAGACACGTAATTTTCGCTGTGATCTATGTTTCTTTTTCCTATTATCCGAGCTGCACATTAGATTTGACATTTCCCTTTACCTGTTTTCATATCTGATCTCTTTACCGTACTCTGGATGCTTTCATTTCCAACGTATATGCTGTCCTTTGGCAGCCTGCTTTTATTCAAGCTGCTCTCTTAGCAGCCTGCTTTTATTCAAACTGCTCTTTTGGCAGCCTTCTGTTTTTCCAGATCACCAGCCTGCTGCAAAGCCACATAAATACAGCCGCAGGAAACTTCCATCTAAGCAGGCACAAACCAAACTGTATTTTTTGTATCAGATAACACTTTCTTGATACTGCTTTTTCCTGATACATTCCTTTCAGTCTGTCGGTTAACGCAATCGTTTTGCAGAATTTCCGAAAAAATTCTGCACGCTCCATAGCGCGAATCTGTTCCATGAAATAACCGATCTTTTGGTTGATACAGCACGCAGACGACAGAAAGCCTATAAATATGCTGGAAAAGGCATAAAAAGCCATAACCCCGTCATTTCTATGCACTCCTTTGATATAAGCTTCAATAATCGTCACATTCCTAGAGCCTGCTTCATGCAGACTGTGTACTGCCGAGCTTTTGCGCTGCACATAATGGTAAAGCGTCCGGGATATTGTAGTAACTTTCTTTATATAAGGAAGCAGGCGCAGATGGAACAACAGGTCTTCCCCATGATGTATCTCAAACCGCACACCCGCATCTGACAGCATCTGCCTGCGGTATATTTTGTTCCAGACGACCGGATTACGCGCGATGTATCTCAGATAAAAAATCTCTTCCGGCATACGGCTCACATCACTGGTCTCATTTTTCAAATTCAGGACATCCGAAATCTCCCATGTACGGAAGGTCATTGCATAATCACATACCGCCAGATCACAGTCATCTGCTTTTACCGCATCCAGCAAAACTTCGCAGAACGTCGGATCTACATAATCATCCGCATCTACAAAACACACATATTCTCCTGCACATGCAGCAAGTCCTGAATTTCTGGAGCCTGCAACGCCCAGGTTTTCCTGTGATATAACCCGAAAACGGCTGTCCTTTTGGGCATATCTGTCTAATATGGCAGGGCTTTCGTCTGTAGAGCCGTTATTGACCAGAATTACCTCAAAGCACTGACAAGTCTGACGAAGCAGCGACCTTAAACAGCGGTCGATATATTTTTCACAATTATATACTGTGACAATCACACTCAGCTGTGGATACATATAACACCTCTGATCTATTTTCTGAACCTAATGCTCCGTCCGAAAGAAATCAGACGGAGCACTAGAACGTGTTTGAAAAATGCTTTCCGTGAGATATACCCACAGGGCATGATATGCTTCCCAGTTTGCGGAGAATTTATCCCAAATTTATGAATCGCAGCGGGCAGCGCCTCTTAAGTTTGGGATGAATTATACGCAAAG
>CANDMV010000021.1 GCA_947385875.1 uncultured Eubacterium sp.
CAGGGCATGATATGCTTCACACTTTGCGGAGAATTTATCCCAAATTTATGAGGCGCAGCGGGCTACGTTGATTAAATTGGGGATGAATTCTCCGCAAAGTGGGGAGTGCAGATCGCGGGAATGATTTTTCAAACACGCTCGTGCACATTAATCTGTATATACATTCGTAATTGCCTTATACAAAGATTCGCCCAGCGCCTGACCTAGTAACGGAGGTACCGCATTGCCTACCTGCCGATTCTGCTGCGTCCTGGTGCCGGTAAAAATAAAATCATCTGGGAAAGACTGTAATCTTGCATTCTCACGAATCGTCGGAACTCTGTTATATTGATAATGAAAATGATTTCTATGTCCTGTATCAATCGTTTTCGAAGGCTTATTTCCGTCGTATCTCGTCCAGGCCTCATTGAACCGGCGGCTTTCACCCCATCCCGGCGGTAAATCCTTATAATTGCCTCCTTCTGGAACTAATGCAATCGTATCCTTTACCATCTGTGTATGATTTGTAGCCACATGATTGTACAGTACCTGCATATCTCCTCTCATAAGCTTTTGATAATCCGTCGCCGGCTCCGAGGTATATTCATCCTCTTCACGCCCAAGCTCTTTTTCTCTGGACGGCAGGTCACTAATGGCATCTCTGCATGTCCGATAATGATCTGGTGTAAATCTCGGTTCAGGAAACGGAGGTTCCCCGTACTTTTGTTTTACTCCTATAAAAATAAGCCTTTTTCTCAGCTGCGGAACTCCATAGTCAGCCGCACACAAAATTCTGGCATCGATATTGTAGCCCATCTTTTTAAATCTTTTTAATATTTCTTTCTTAATCTGTCCATGATACAGCGTCTCCATGCCTGGTACGTTTTCAATAATAAATCCTTCCGGCTTAATTCTTCTTACCATCTCGATCACTGCCAGGTACAGCTTATTTCTCTCATCATCAAAATTCCTCGGCCCAGTCAGCGAAAACCCCTGGCAAGGAGGCCCGGCAATAATTACATCGATCTTTCTGTCTCCTGCAATTTTTAAGATCTCATCAAAAGTCTCCTGCTTAGACAAATCCGCATTTAAAGCAGCTGCTCCATTATGGTTTTTTTCAAAAGTATTTAACGCTGCCTCATCATTGTCTACTCCGACAATAATATCAAATCCCGCATCCATAAATCCCTTGGATAATCCGCCACAGCCGGCAAATAAATCGATCGCATTCATCCTTCTATTCTCCGTAATCTATCTGTTCATTCAATAAAATCTATGGTATATTATACAAAAAAAGATTGATAGTGTAAAGCATGTTCAACTGCCTCCAGCTCTGAAAGATTATTACTTGTTACTTTTCACGAGTCATGAACGTATACTAGAGCGTGTTTGAAAAATGCTTTCTGCGAGATGTGCTTCACACTTTGTGGAGAATTTATCCCAAATTTATGAGTCGTAGCGGGCTACGTTGATTAAATTTGGGATGAATTATCCGCAAAGTGGGGAGTGCAGATCGCAGGAATGATTTTTCAAACACGCTCTAGAGCGTTACAGAAATAACGGTGAATACAAGGCACGATATTTTCGTCATTGCAAGGCGGAGGAGGGAGGCGATGCCGATTACGATCATTGATGATCTTGCAGAAAGTAAACCAATGGCTAAATCTATGTATGCGTGACTGCCGAGAAACTAACATAGGCAGAGAACATAGCTGGAATCACATGTCTGACAAAGATACAAAATTTGAACCCATGTAATCAGCTCTCATTATCTACTATCATTAGTTATCATGTATTTTATACGGATAGCAATATAGATCATTTACGTTAAGCCAAAAAAACAGGCACTCAATACAAGTAATGTATCGAGTGCCGTATTTTATGTAACCAATTATTATTTACCCAGTTCTTCCTTCAATGCCGCTGTTAATGCAGGAACGATCTTGTTCAAATCTCCCACGATACCATAATCTGCTACATCAAAGATTGGAGCGTCTTCATCCTTATTGATTGCGATGATAATATCAGCTTCTTCCATACCTGCTACGTGCTGGATAGCTCCAGAAATACCGATTGCAAAATATACATTTGGACGCACTGTCTTACCTGTCTGTCCTACCTGACATTCAACCGGCTTCCATCCGTTTTCTACAACGGCACGAGAGCAGCTTACCATACCACCAATCACATCTGCCAGATCTTGTAAAATCTGGAAGTTCTCTGCAGAGCCGACACCACGTCCGCCGGATACGAGGATCTTAGCATCCATGATATTTGCTGCGCTCTTTGCCTGCTTTACGATGTTAATGATCTCTACATACTTGTGATTCGGCTCAAATCCTGGATTGTATTCGATGATTTCTGCCTTAGCTCCAGCGATTGGATCAATCTTCTGCATAACACCCGGACGTACCGTTGCCATCTGAGGACGGTTGTCAGGGCAGGCAATCGTAGCAATCGTGTTGCCGCCGAATGCAGGACGAGTCATTAACAGCTGGTTGTGCTTCTGCTCTTTTCCTTCGATTGGATTCAGAGGGAAATCACCGATTTCTAACTGTGTACAGTCAGCGGTAAGTCCTGTTGCAACTCTTGCAGATACAGTAGGGCCTAAATCCCTTCCGATTGCAGTTGCACCGACTAACATAATCTCAGGCTTGTATTCATTAATGACGGAAGCTAACGCATGAGCATATGGCTCTGTCTTATATACTTCAAGTGCCGGATCATCTACAACGATGACTTTATCTGCACCATATTCAGCCAGCTTGTCAGCCAGGTCCTTTACATTCGATCCGAGAAGAACGGCTGTTACATCTGTATTTAAATCTTTTGCTAAATCTTTTGCTTTTCCGATTAATTCAAAGGCAATACTGCTTAACTCATGATCTACCTGCTGTGCGTAGATATATACGCCCTTATATTCTTCTAAACCCATTTTTTTCACCACTTTCCTTCATCTTATTAGATTACATGTTTCTCTTTTAATTTACCCATGATATAAGCCACGGATTCGCCTGCATCCAGATTAACCTTTTCTCCGGCACCTTTACGTACTTTATCAGATGCTTTTGCGATTTTTGTAGGAGAACCATTCAGACCTATGTTAGCGTCATCCAAATCCTTCAGGTCAGCTCTGCCCCATACGGTCACTTCTTTTTCATCATATGCATCGAAGATTCCGCCTGGTGTCATATAACGAGGAACATTTAATTCAGAAAGCGCTGTTACAAGACAAGGCATCTTTACTTTCAGTTCATGATATCTGTCTTCATACTGTCTCTTAACGATCACAGAATCTCCTTCTACCTTCAGCTCTTCTGCATAAGAGATTACCGGCAGGTTCAGATGTTCTGCAATCTGCGGGCCTACCTGAGCGGTATCGCCATCGATCGCCTGACGTCCGGTAATGATTAAATCATAATCAATATTTCTAAGTGCTCCAGCTATTGTAGAAGAGGTTGCCCATGTATCTGCGCCGCCTAATACTCTGTCTGTTACAAGGATTGCTTTATCTGCGCCCATTGCCATTGCTTCACGAAGTACATCGTCTGCTTTTGGAAGACCCATTGTAAGCACGGTAACTTCTGCGCCGATTTCATCTTTTATTCTAAGTGCTGCTTCCAGTCCTGCCTTATCATCCGGGTTCATGATCGCAAGCATGGCTGCTCTGTCAAGCGTACCGTCCGGGTTAAATTTTACGCCGCCTTTGGTATCTGGTACCTGTTTAATACATACAACGATTTTCACGGTAGTTTCACTCCTTATATTCTATGTTTTTTCAGTGATCTGATAATTATTTCAATAATGCGCCTGAGATTACCATACGCTGAACTTCTGAGGTTCCTTCGTAAATCTCTGTGATCTTAGCATCACGCATCATACGCTCTACATCGTATTCTCTGATGTATCCGTATCCGCCAAACAGCTGAACTACTTCAGTGGTAACTGCCATAGCTGTCTCTGCCGCAAATAATTTTGCCTTTGCAGCCTCTACAGAATAAACTTTCTGATTTGCCTTTGCCATAGCTGCGCGGTATACTAAGAATTTTGCCGCTTCAATACGTGTTGCCATGTCAGCAAGCTTGAACTGTGTATTCTGCTGCTGAGCAATCGAACGTCCGAACTGCTTTCTTTCCTTTGTATATTCGATGGCACGGTCTAATGCACCTTCTGCGATACCCAGTGCCTGAGCAGCGATACCGATTCGTCCGCCGTCCAAAGTATGCATTGCGATTGGGAATCCTCTTCCTTCTTTGCCAAGAAGCGCATCCTTTGGAATTCTGCAGTCTTCAAAAATCAATTCATAAGTAGAAGATCCGCGGATACCCATTTTCTTTTCCTTTGTACCAAATGAAAATCCCGGAGCGCCTTTTTCTACGATAAATGCAGAGAAGTTTTTCTTCTTTCTGCCTCTCTTATCTTCTGTAACACTTGTGATTGCAATAACTATGTATACATCTGCTACCTTACCATTCGTGATAAAGCACTTAGATCCATTTAAAATCCACTCGTCGCCGTCTAATACAGCCTTTGTCTGGCAGCCCTGTGCGTCTGTACCTGCACCCGGCTCTGTCAGTGCAAATGCACCAAGTTTTTCACCCTTTGCAAGCGGTGCGACATATTTCTGCTTCTGTTCTTCAGAACCATAAGTCATAATCGGGTCGATACACAGAGATGTATGCGCAGATACGATAACACCTGTCGTACCGCATACTTTTGACAGCTCTTCTACACACATTACGTATGTAAGAGGATCACAGCCCTGTCCGCCATACTCCTTCGGTACCGGAATGCCCATAAAGCCTGCTTTTGCCATTTTTTCTACTGTTCCTGCCGGAAATACCTCTGTCTCATCTACTTCCTGAGCAAGAGGCTTTACTTCTGTCTCAGCGAATTCTTTAAATAAAGTTCTCGCCATTTCATGTTTTTTATCTAAAGAAAAATCCATGATTTTTACTCCTCCATTTACTTATTGCACATGCCGCATTTTTGTGCGGCATGTCATTTATTTTATTCAAATTCACGATTATTTGTTATCCGAAGTATTATTTGCTATAGTCATAGAAGCCTTTGCCGGTCTTCATTCCCAACTTGCCTGCACGTACCATTTTCTTTAATAATGGATGCGGACGATATTTTGGATCGCCTGTCTCATCGTATAATACGTTCATGATTGCAAGGCAGATGTCCAGTCCTACCAGGTCGCCTAATGCAAGAGGTCCCATTGGATGATTTGCACCCAGCTTCATAGCTGTATCAATGCCTTCTACTGACGCAACGCCGTCTGCATAAATACCGATTGCTTCATTAATCATCGGGATCAGGATTCTGTTTACAACAAATCCAGGAGCTTCTTTTACTTCTACCGGTGTCTTACCGATTGCTTTGGAAATTTCTACGATTTTGTCTCTCATTTCATCCGGTGTATTTTCACCCTGAATAACCTCGATCAATTTCATAACAGGAGCCGGATTGAAGAAATGCATGCCGATGACCGGACGGTCAAGACCTGCTGCAATTTCTGTAACAGATAAAGAAGATGTATTGGTAGCAAACATGCAGTCTGCTTTTACGATATCCTGTAATTCTTTGAATGTCTGTTTCTTTACATCCATAACCTCAAGTGCTGCTTCTACGATCAGATCGCAGTCTGTACAAATGTCTTTTACACCTGTTACGATCTTTGCCAAGATCTTATCTGCATCTTCCTGATTCATTTTGCCCTTTGCAACTCTCTTCTCAAAACCTTTTGCGATTTTGTTCTTGCCGTTTGCCGCAAATTCTTCGTTGATGTCGCATAAGCACACTTCATAACCTTCTGTCTGTGCAAATGCCTGTGCGATTCCAGAACCCATTGTTCCTGCGCCGATAACTCCTACTTTCATTGTAGTTCCTCCTTAAATATTTATACTGACATTCGTTAAAAACTGCCTAATAACACCGTCTCACGAGCGCCGTGATCTTGAAGCATTTGGTAAAGCTTATCGCTCATGAGCATAGCCTATATTGAATGGCGTTTACCCGAGAGCCAGAGGGGTTCTCGGGTAAATTATTTTTTATACTCGCAGACGATATGATCTGTAATCTATTGCCCGCTAACGCTAATTACTCAAAAAACCTTTTCGTTCGCGGTTATAGTATATATCGTCTCCTGACTAATTCGCTGCTGTCCACATCCTGCCGATCGCAGCTTAGTTCTTAAAAGCTTCTTTAACTATTATAATAAAACCTTTGATATGTTTTGTCTTTATTTCTGCTATGATTAATCTCTCTCAACAATCGTAGAGCAGCCCATGCCTCCGCCGATACACAGCGTAGCAAGTCCTCTCTTCACATTTCTCTTCTGCATTTCATATAATAATGTAACAAGAATACGGCAGCCGGATGCTCCTACCGGATGACCAAGTGCGATTGCACCGCCGTTTACATTTACCTTATCCATGTTAAATCCTAAGTCTCTTGCAACAGCTAATGACTGTGCCGCAAATGCTTCGTTAGCTTCGATTAAGTCCATATCATCAATCGTAAGTCCTGTCTTAGCCAATACCTTCTTTGTAGAAGCAACTGGTCCGACACCCATGATTTCCGGCTCTACACCGCCGAGTGCGCCTGCTACCCATGTAGCCATTGGTGTTACGCCGAGTTCTTTTGCCTTTTCCTCACTCATAACTACGATTGCTGCAGCGCCGTCGTTAATTCCTGACGCATTTCCTGCCGTAACAAGTCCGCCCTGTTTGCCTGAGCAGCACTTCAAGTTTGCAAGGCCCTCTGCCGTTGTTCCTGGACGAGGTCCCTCATCCTTCTTGAATTCTACGATTTCTTTTTTAACCTTAACCGGAACTGGTACGATTTCATCATCAAATCTGCCTTCTGCAATCGCCTTCTCACATTTCTGCTGGCTGTTTGCTGAGAATGCATCTAACTCTTCTCTTGTAAGGCCGTATTTATCGCATACATTTTCTGCTGTAATCATCATATGGTAGCTGTTGAACGCATCTGTCAACGCATCATTTACCATAGTATCTATGATCGTCGCATTGTTCATGCGGTAACCAAAACGAGCTTTCGTCATAGCATATGGAGCCATAGACATATTCTCCATGCCGCCTGCAACAACGATGTCTGCCTGTCCAGCTAAAATCTGTGCGGCTGCTTCATTCACACACTTTAATCCAGAACCACATACTACATTTAATGTAACTGCTGGAACTTCGATTGGCAAGCCTGCCTTAATGGAAGACTGACGGGCTACGTTCTGCCCCTGAGCCGCCTGAATTACACAGCCCATTAACACTTCATCTACCTGCTCCGGCTTTACGCCTGCTCTGTTTAATGCTTCCTTGATTACGATTGCTCCTAAATCTGCTACTGGAGTGTTGCTTAATCCTCCGCCCATCTTACCAATCGCGGTACGACATGCTCCTGCTAAAACTACTTTGTTTGCCATTTTCTCGTCTCCTTTACAAACTTGTAATGAAAGATGTTAAAACTTTAACAATCTTTCAAAAAAATAAAATGTCCTAAATACATAAGACTCAACTGTTAGTTCCAGAATATCACAAATAAGGCGGTTTGGCAAGTAAAAAGTCGTTTGTTCGCATAACTTTTTGTTACCGGATATGCTCAAACGGCTGGACAAAATCTCCATTCTTGTCCAAATAAGAGCAGAGCCATATCTCCACATCATCCTCCGCCCCAAATCCGGAGTCATCACAAAAATAAAATCCATCCGGCTGATACATCCACTTAAACTTTGCCCGTCCATTTTCAAATGGATATACATCGGCGACAAATCTGACACACTGGGAAAACTCACCCTCCACGTCCCTCTCCCACTCCCCATGCACGATTCCCGGAAAGTCCAAAAAATTGCCGTCCGCATCCGTTATTTGCTTCACAACAGTCCCATTGTCTTTGCAAAGCATATAATTTACCGGATGCATCCCTCCCAATCCATTTCTTACCTCATAATAAAGAAGGCAGTATCCCTCCCCTAAGTCGCAGATTTTCAGCTCATGCTCTAATTGATACCAATATGCTTCCCCTGCATCCTGATGCACGGACGTTTCCACCTGTGCATCAAAGCCTATATTTTGTAATTCCTGTCGATTCATTTTTTCCTCTCTTTCATGTGGAAAACATGCCGCCTACTCTTCACAAAGCGCGCTCAAATGATAACACATCTGCTCATAAGACCGCGCAAGAATAGAAGCCGCGTCTATATAAGCGCTGGGCAGCATATAGCCGTTTGCCCTTTCATTCCAGAAAACAGCTCTCTCCCTTGCCCTGACTGCCAGCTCCGAGACTGTGAGGCTGCCTGTGACGCCGAGCCGGTTTTCTACGGAACGTCCATATTCGCCGGTGATTCTTAGAAAATCCTGCCTCTCTTCTTCATCCATAAAGTCTAGCTGGCCGTTGTAATACATCTGCAGCGCCTTTAATTCCTTGAGTGTCTGCACAGACGTCATCAGCCCGTCGATATATTCCGCCAGCTGGCCGCAGATGCCGTGCAGCTGGCTGCTGATGCCCGGCTTTTTTTTCATCTGCTGAATGACGCCCCGCAGACGGTTGAAAATATACTGTGTCTTGATTAAAAACGTCCTGTTTCCAAAATGGCTCACTAACAGATCTCTCACAGCCTCAATACCGCAGGCATCCTGCAGCCGCGCGCCCATTTCCTCCGGTTCGATTCCCTGCTGCAGAAGCTGCGTGATCTTCAAAATACCATACTGGCCGACCAGCTCCATTAAGCGGCTGCGGGCGGCGCTGCCGCCAAACGTTTCGTACATTTCTTCATCGCTGTGCGCAAACTGTCCCGCGTCAAACAGCAGGTCTGTCAGCTGCTCCTGATCGGTCTGGGCAATCCGCCGCAGCGTCTGCCAGTCCGTCTCCCGCAGCTGGGCATACCCTTCGCACACCTTCGCACATACCGGAAGAGCTGTAAACAAAAGCTGTTTCATCTCTTCATTTTCCATAACCGAATCCGTCACGGCTCTGGCAGCCTCTACCGGGCTTTTCTCTTCAAAAATATCCCAGATGCCTGTCGCGTCTACCTTTGTGAGAATCCCCACGGAATTAATCGGTGAAGATATCCGCGTCCCTCCCTTATGGAATTCTTGTAAAATACCCGCGTCAAACTCACCGGCGCTGCGGTTGAACGCATAGATCACGGCATCCGCCATACCCGCCTCGTAAAGCGTCTCTTCAGAGCTTTGGATCGAGAGAAAATCCAGCGTATTCTGCGCATCCGTCCCATACATCGAATTCAAGCCCGGCGTATCAATAAATTCCATTGTCTTTAGGACTTCGCTTGGATAGTATAGAATTAAATATTTCACCTCGTCAATGCGCGGGTTTTCCTCTTTGCTGTCCCGTACCGACCACCGCTCCAGATCGGAGATCGGCGCCTCCATTTCTTCCCCGTCCCGAAAACAGATCGTCAGCTTCGGCTGCTTTCCATACCGGAACCAGCAGACGGTATAAGTCGTTTCCAGATTCCCGGTGCACAGCAGATCCACTCCCATAAGCGCGTTCATAAACGTAGACTTGCCCGCTTTCATAATGCCCACGACCGCCACCCGCAGGGGCGTTTCTAATCTGGCATACATTTCCTTAATACTGTCCGAGAGCGCCTCAGCATCCGGGCACTGGTCACACAGTCTTTTTGCCTTGTCCAACAGCCCCAGCACTTCTGATTGTAACGACATACTTTTGCCCTCCCCTTTAAGCCTTCGTATATATCACTACTTCCTGCGAGCGCAGAACCTCGTCCTGAAAACGATAGCCCGGACGAAACGTCTCCGCAATTTTACCAGAAAGCTCTTCCGACTCTGTGACACTGGTCTCCACTACCGTCTGAATCCGGCTGTCAAACTCACCGTCCGCTTCTAAAATCTCTACGCCCAGATGATTCAGGCAGCGCGCAAGCTCCCGCAGCTGACTGTCCACCACCTTTTTGGCGTTTACTTCTTCCGGAACCTGATCCTCCAGCCAGCTTTTGCGCAGCATCAGCTTGTCCCGAAGCTCAATCAGGCTCTTAATATATGCAAGCCGTTCCTTTTTATACTGCTCGCCCTGTTCCTTCTCCTGCGAAAGAGACTGCTCCAGTTCCTGGATACGCCCGCTTTCCTGTTCGAGCCTGTCCCTCATTTCCTGCAGCTGCGCCTCCCCCTGTGCAAGACGCTCCTGCATGGCTTCCTGCTGCGCCTTTTCCTGTTCGAGCTGTTTTTCTAATTCCGCAATGTATTTCTCATTCTCCTTGCTGTTCCATGCTTCCAGATTCCTCTCCTTCATCTTGGCGGCTGCCCGCTGCGCCTGTGCATCCAGGCTCTCCAGATAGGCGTACAGGGCATTGTCCTTGGCAAGCTTTTCCGCAAACTGTACCAAAGCAGGGGCAGGCGCTATTTTTACACTGCTAGTCTTTATCCCGCACAGTTTAAACAGCTCTTCTAAATGATCCCTCACCCGTTTCATAATTTCATATCTGTCTGACATGATGTTTCACTCCTTTCTAAAATGAAAATTTCTGACTGTATTCTATACTGATAAGTAAAAAACTTACTGATAATGCCGACTTTCGCTCGTGAATAACTAAAGCTATATGGAACCTTTCACCGCTCGTGAATAGTATAACCGCAGATACTGCTGAAGTTCCGGGAGGAAAAGAAAGCTAGCTATAAATCTATTTCCACCTTCAAATTGATCTGCATAATAACCAAGATGCCTGCCGCTGTTTTTATCAAAATAATTGATCGCAACAAGTTTTGAATCTACAAATCTGCTCCAATCGGTAAATACATATTCATTATCAGAGCCAAAAGCCCTGCAGTAAATACCCATATTCGTAAATACAGTTCCCATGATATTATATTCCTCATCATACTGCACATTAACAGCAAGCAGTATTTTCTCTTCGACAGGTATATGAGCTGCAGCTCTGAACACCAAAACATTCGTCTCACTTCTGCTTCTGTTCTTCAGAACCATAAGTCATAATCGGGTCGATACACAGAGAGGTATGCGCGGATACGATAACGCCTGTCGTGCCGCATACTTTTGACAGCTCTTCTACACACATTTCGTATGTAAGAGGGTCGCAGCCCTGTCCGCCGTACTCCTTCGGTACTGGAATGCCCATAAAGCCTGCTTTTGCCATTTTTTCTACTGTTCCTGCCGGAAATCCTCTGTCTCGTCTACTTCCTGAGCAAGAAGCTTTACTTCTGTCTCAGCGAATTCTTTAAATAAAGTTCTCACCATTTCATGTTTTTTATCTAAAGAAAAATCCATGATTTATACTCCTCCATTTACTTTTTGCACATGCCGCAGTATTCATGCGGCATGTCACTTATTCTATTCATTTTTACGATCATTAAAATCTGTATGTTATCCACTGATTATTTGCTGTAATCAAAGAAGCCTTTGCCTGTCTTGATACCCAGCTTGCCTGCACGTACCATTTTCTTTAATAATGGATGCGGACGATATTTTGGATCGCCAGTCTCATCATACAGTACGTTCATGATTTCAAGGCAGATGTCCAGTCCTACCAAATCGCCTAATGCAAGAGGCCCCATTGGATGGTTTGCGCCCAACTTCATAGCGGTATCAATGCCTTCTGCAGATGCAACACCGTCTGCCAAAATGCCAATTGCTTCATTAATCATCGGAATCAGTATTCTGTTTACTACAAATCCAGGAGCTTCTTTAACTTCTACCGGCGTCTTGCCAATTGCTTTGGAAATTTCTACGATTTTGTCTCTCATATCATCCGGTGTATTCTCGCCTGAATCACCTCGCTCAATTTTCCCTATTCCTTTTTTCACATGTGCATAATTAGAAATAAACCTCTCAGCATATTTTCCTATCAGCAGATCTTTTTCTTCATCACCCCTGACAGAAGCTTTCTTTTTCACAGTCCCTGCTGACCCGTGTCTTTCCTCATTTTGTTTATACTGATATGCCAGTGCTCCCTGCGCCACGGACAGCTCCAGATCTGCTGCGCGCAGCGGCGGCTTTCCCATAATCTTCCCCGCCATCTCCTGCACCAGCGGAATCCTGCTGGTGCCGCCCACAAGGAGCACCGCCGACAGGTCTGACGGCGACATTTGCGCATCCTTCAGCAGCCTTTGGCATACCTGTACCGTCTGCCCCAGTAAAGGAGCCGCCATCTGGTTAAACTGCTCCCTCGTCAGTCTGTAATCCACATCATCCATGCCTAAATCAATATACTCATTAAAAGCTCCCGCATCGCTCAGATGGTGCTTTGCCTTTACCGCCATCTCATTGAGCTGACTCGTAAAACGCATGAAGCGTCTCTGATTCTTCTTCATGCTGTCCCAAGTGCCGGGATATTCCTTTTCCACAGCCTCCCGCATATCCCGCGCAATCAGATAATCTATGTCCATGCCGCCGCACCGCTCAAGCCCTGCCGGTTCAGCCAAAAGCCTGAACTTCCCGTTTTCATACCGTATCAGCGACGCGTCAAATGTGCCCCCGCCAAAGTCATAAACCAGCAGCGCCTGCCCGTCCCTGACATATCCCTGCGCACAATAACACATCGCCGCAGCTGTCGGCTCGTCCACCAGCTGCAGGTCAAACAGCCCCGCCGCCTTTGCCGCTGTACACAGCTTTTCCCTGCGCATTTCCCCATACGATGCCGGATACGTCAGGATGGCCCTGCCGACCGGCTCTCCCGTCACCTTTTCCGCCCTTTCCTTCATATGGCGGAATATTTCTGTATACAAGTCCTCAGGCTTGAAACTGCGCCCGCCTAGCAAAATCGGCGTATCCTCGCCCAGATTCCGCTTAAATTCCATGCGGAAATTCTGCGGCGTATGCCTGCGGCTGTTCAAAGCCGCCTGCCCGACCTGGATGCTCCCGTCTTCTTCGACGAATACGGCTGTCGGCATGGAATACTTGCTGCCGAACATGCTGGCTCCGGTACTTATGTCTATCGGCTGCGCCTTGCCGTCCGGGCCTAAGATACAGATGCTGGAATAGCTAGTTCCGATGTCTATGCTTACAATCATTTTTATCTCCTCTCCCTGCCTGATACACATATATCATACTCATGCCATAAAATCTGCTGTTCTAAGAACGCTTTGTTATGACAATTTTTTACATGCAAAAACTGCTAACTTACACTTGCATATTTAAACGCAGATGCTGCTGGAGCTTTTTGAAAAAATTTCTTGTAAGAAGCTCCAATGAACATCCGCATAAACTAACACTAGCTATTTGCTCACCGGAAATACTGACGAACAAATGATAAATCGGTACGCCAGCCAATGTCGACGATATGACAGCGAGAGATAAAAGACTTAAATTGTTTTTAAATCTCCGTTTTATCTGAAGCTCAGAAACTGCAAATTTCTTCCAGCTGGTAAACAAACATTCTCCGACCTTATCCCCCTTTTCAAGTTTTCTATGGTAAATTCCCCTATTAGTAAATACCGTTCCAACAACCGCCTTATTTGTTACACAAAGGTTGACAGCAAGCAGTACCTTCTCCTGAACAGGCATATGTACCTGTGTTCTAAACATAGGTACATATGCTTCATCAAAAACACCTCGGCCTTTTTCCAGATACGGACAACTAGAAATAAATTTTTCCGCATGTCTTCCCAATATCAGATTTTCATCTTTTTCTTCTTTTTTCTGTCTGGCAGCCTCCTCTTTCTCAAGCTTCTCTTCCAAATCCTTCACTTTCTGCTGCAGCTGCTGTTTCTCTATTTCCTGTTGCTGCTGCTCTATTTTCTGCTGCTGTTTCTCTATTTTCCACTGCTGCTTCTCTATTTCCTGCTGCAGCTGCTGCTTCTCTCCATCCTGCTGCTTCCGCTGCTCCACTGCATCCTTCTTCTGTTCCCGCTCTATTTCCTCCTGCTTATGAAGATACATCAGCGGCCCCTGCGCCACGGACAGCTCCAGATCCGCTGCGCACAGCGGCGGCTTTCCCATAATCTTCCCCGCCATCTCCTGCACCAGCGGAATCCTGCTGGTGCCGCCCACAAGCAGCACCGCCGACAGATCAGATGCGGACATCCCAGCATCTGCCAGCATCTGCCGACAAACACTGACCGTCTGCCCCACCAAAGATGCCGTCATCTGATTCAGCTGCTCCCTTGTCAGTCTGTAGAAAACTTCATCCGCGCCTGCTACCTCGATATAATCATCATATAAGCCCGCATCACTCAGATGATGCTTTGCCTTTACCGCCATCTCATTCAGCCTGACCGTAAAGCGCATATACCGCTCCTTGTTTCCCTTCAGCCCTTCCCATGTTCCGGGATATTCTTTTTCAATGGCACGGCGCATATCCTGCATGATCAGATAGTCTATGTCCATACCACCGCACCGCTCAAGCCCCGCCGGCTGCGCCAGATGCGTAAACCTCCCATTCTCATAGCGTATCAATGCTGTATCAAACGTGCCCCCGCCAAAATCGTAGACCAGCAGCGTCTGCCCGTCCTTAACATATCCCTGCGCGCAGTAGCACATCGCCGCCGCAGTCGGCTCGTCCACCAGCTGCAGGTCAAACAGCCCCGCCGCCCTTGCCGCAGAGCAGAGCCTTTCCCTGCGGTCTTTCCCGTAGGATGCCGGATAAGTGAGAAACGTCCTGCCAATCTGCTCCCCCGTTCCTTTTTCCGCTTTTACCTTCATGTGCCGGAACAGCTCCGTATATAAATCTTCCGTATGAAAGCTCCTCTCTCCTAGCAAGACCGGCGCATCTTCCCCCAGATTCCGCTTAAATTCCATGCGGCAGTTCTCCGGCCTGCGTCTGCGGTTGTTCAGGGCTGCCTGCCCGACCAAAATGTTTCCCCCATCCTCAACAAACACAGCCGACGGCAGTGAATACTTGCTGCCGAACATGCTAGCTCCGGTGCTTATGTCCACCGGCTGCACCTTGCCGTCCGGCCCTAATCTACAGATGCTGGAGTAGTTGGTTCCGATGTCTATGCTTACAATCATTTTAACTCATCTCCTTGCTTTTTATCTGCTCCTCTGCGCTGTAAAACTGTTAATGAACTATAAAATATTTTTATTGGCAATTCCATTAGCATATTATTTGTGTAAATTCGTGTAAAAAATAATTACATCGACACCATTTCTCTATTATTTACGCAGACAGATTTCTAATTATTCTTTACATTTACATTTTTGAGAGAAGATATTGCTGGAGTGCTGGAAAGAATTCATACTGCATAGCTCTCTGTGTTTTCTTAGACTCTCTATCTAAATAAATGTAAGCTATTTCCTCACCAGAAATTTGAACATACATTGAAAAACTCCCAGAAAAATTTAAAGTAACTATGTCGGCAGCTAGATCTCTCTTTCCTGAATATATATCGAGTTTAGAAACTGCAAATTTCTTCCAACTGGTAAAATGATCATTTAAAACAAAATATCCCTCTTGATTTATATCAAGACTTATATGGTAAATTCCCCTATTAGTAAATACTGTTCCATGTACTAATCCTTTTAATAATCCTTCTCTGTCAGGTTTATAAATACTAGCAGCAAGCAATACTTTCTCTTGCACTGGCATATTCACCTGTGCTCTATACATAGCTACATATGTTTCATCAAAATCGCGTACACCCTTTTTTACATATGGATAACTGGAAATAAACTCCTCTGCATATCTTCCCAGCACCAAATCTTCATCTTCTTTTTTCTGTCTGGCATCCCCTCTCTGCCTCTCCCGCTCCTCTGCTTCTCTGCGACTCTTCTCAGCCGCTTCCGACTCTCTCTTCCTGCTCTCCCGCTCTTCCGCTTCCCTGCGCGCCTTTTCCCGTGCCGCTGCTTCTTCCCTCTCTTTCTTAAGCTTCTCTTCCAGCTCCTTCGCCTGCTGCTGCATCTTCTGCTTCTCTCTTTCCTGCTGCAGCCGCCGCTCCTCTGCCTCCTGCCGCTTTTTCTGTTCCCGCTCTATTTCCTCCTGCTTATGGAGATACATCAGCGGCCCCTGCGCCACGGACAGCTCCAGATCTGCCGCGCACAGCGGCGGCTTTCCCATAATCTTCCCCGCCATCTCCTGCACCAACGGAATCCTGCTAGTGCCGCCGACAAGCAGCACTGCTGACAGATCGGATGCGGACATCCCCGCATCCGCCAGCATCTGCCGGCAGACACTGACCGTCTGCCCCACCAAAGATGCCGTCATCTGATTCAGCTGCTCCCTTGTCAGTCTGTAGAAGACATCATCCATGCCTACCTCGATAGTATCCTCATACAAGCCCGCACTGCTCAGATGGTGCTTTGCCTTTACCGCCAGCTCATTCAGCCTGACTGTAAGGCGCATATGCCGCTCCTTGTTTTCCTTCAGCCTGTCCCATGTTCCGGGATATTCCTCTTCAATGGCGCGGCGCATGTCCTGCGCGATTAAATAGTCTATGTCCATGCCGCCGCACCGCTCCAGCCCCGATGTCTGCGCCAGATGCGTAAACTTCCCGTCCTCATAGCGTATCAGCGCCGTATCAAACGTGCCCCCTCCAAAATCGTAGACCAGCAGCGTCTGCCTGTCCTTGATATATCCCTGTGCGCAGTAGCACATCGCCGCCGCGGTCGGTTCGTCCACTAGCTGCAGGTCAAACAGACCCGCCGCCCTCGCCGCAGAGCAGAGCCTTTCCCTGCGGTCTTTCCCGTAGGATGCCGGATAAGTGAGAAACGTCCTGCCGACCGACTCCCCAGTCACCTGTTCCGCCCTTGCCTTCATATACAGAAACAGCTCCGTATACAGATCTTCCGTGTGAAAACTCCTCTCTCCCAACAAAACCGGCGTATCTTCCCCCAGATTCCGCTTAAATTCCATACGGAAATTCTGCGGCCTGCGTCTGCGGCTGTTCAGGGCCGCCTGCCCGACCAAAATGTTTCCCCCATCCTCGACAAACACAGCCGACGGCAGGGAATATTTGCCGCCGAACATGCTAGCTCCGGTGCTTATGTCTACCGGCTGCGCCTTGCCGTCCGGCCCTAAGATACAGATGCTAGAATAGCTAGTTCCAATGTCTATGCTTACAATCATGATTTTTCCTCCCCGTCTTATAAAAATGCATACGTTCTCTTCCCGCTGTCAGATTCCGCTGTATTCCTTTCATCCGCTGCATCTATCTTATCCGCTGTATTCTTTCCATCCGCTGCATGTACCTTATCCGCTGCCGCCGTCCGCTTTACGGCAGTGAACGGCATTGCCGCTTCTGCCTGCCCGCCCAGATTGACTGCGGCCTGTTCTAACAGATCAAATCTATCCAGCTTTTTCGCCAGCTCCGTACTCTGTTCTTTCAGCACCGCGCGTTTTTTCGGAATTTCACCGGCTGTCATAGAAATATTTTTCTGCAGCTGGGACGCCTGGTCCCGCAGGCTCTTAGACCGGCTTTTTAGTTCTTCTTCAAACGACGCGTTCACCACAATACGAAGCTCGGCGATCACATTGCTGATGCTTGTATTGACGCCCGACATCGCCACAGAAATATAATTCGTCACTGCATGGATGACTGTATGGACATCCAGCTGGTCATGCTGCGTCAATGCATCCACGCAGCCCTTTGCGCCGCCGACCAGGCCGCCTATGCCGCTGCCGAGCTGTACTCCAAGCATCATGCCTGCCGGACCGCCGAGACAGAAGCCTACAAACCCGCCCATAACAGAGCCGATCGTGCCGCCTCCCATCGTATTCATGCTGATTTTTCGCCCCCAGTTGATCGCCGTATCCATTTTTTTCTTCGGAGGAAACGTCACTTCAAAATCCTTCGCAGGGACATAACCCATTTTATTTAAAATATCCTCGTTGACTCCGATGCCGAAATCCAGCTGCCGCTCCAGCTCATCTACCTGCGCATCAATCTTGGAAGAAATATCGTCCCGGATGTCGATCACGCCGCAGCTTATTTTCTCATTGATGTCGCTAATCAGCTTTGTATAATTCGCCTCGCTGCAGATCCTGCCGCCCAGCTGTGCAGAAGCGCTGTCCACCAACTCCTTTGCATCCGCCGCTATCTGCTGCCGTGCGCCGGATACGTCATTCTGCAGGGTGGCGAAGAACAGTGACAGCTTCGCGCGCCATTCCGCGCCCTTTGCCTGAAGATCGTCCAGCACTGCTGTCTTTGCATTCAGCTCTGATATCAGCCTTTGCACCACATTCTCATTTGCATCCAGCATCTGATACTGCGCCGCCACATTGTCCGCCAGCTTTATCATCTCGCTTTTTGCCGCCGCAAGAAACGGCAGGAGGAGCACTTCGCCCCGGTGCTTTAAAATAGAGCTCCATACTGCCTCTTCTAGCGCCGGGAAATTGCTGTTCATCAGCATAGTCTTGCTGCCGCTTTTTAGATACCGCAGCTTCGCCATGCTAGATACCGCTATGATCTGGACGTCTTCTGCAGGCATATTCAGCGTCCTGCTGATCTTCTCTCGGTTGTCCTCCAGAATCACGTTGTAATTTTCATTTAAATCCTTCTTTGTCAGTGGAAACAGAATATTTTTACAATATTTATACCCGCGCTTTAGGAAATTCAGCTCGCTCTGCGTCAGGCCGGAATCCGCGTCGCTTACAAAAAGCATCACATCCGCATACGGCAGGAAACCATATGTAGTCTCAGCATGTTCGATATTCAGGCTGCCCACGCCCGGCGTATCTACAAATACCACGCCCTCTTTCAGCAGCTGGTTCGGCACGCGGATATTCAGCAGCTTCACCTGCCTGTAATTGTTGGGATTGCCTTTTTCCGACACATAATCAGCGATCTGCTCCCGCGCGATTTTCTCCACACGGCATCCGTTCTCCGCCTTCGGATCTTCGATGTATGCCTCTACCGACTCCCTCTCCCCATATCGGACAATCGTCACCACATTCGTACACAGGTTAATATCTACCGGAAACAGCGGATCTTTTTCATTTAAAAACGCATTCAGCGCAGATGATTTTCCCCGCTTTGCTTCGCCCACTGCCACTAGCATGAGCTCCTTTTTCTTCAGCATTTCAAGCTGCCCTAAAATCGCTTCTTCGGAGGATGAAGCCCCCATCTGTTTCGCCAGACTGGCGCTCTGTGATATGATTTTCTGTGTCTGATTCATTAATTCTAAAAACTCTGCCATTTGTATAATCTCCTTTCTTTCTGCTGAAAATATATAATTAAACCTAATGGGACTTCCATAGCAGCAAATATACCGCCTGCAGCCGTCACAGCCTGCAGAAATAGGAATAAAATTTCTTGTTAATCCGAAGGTACTGCGGATAATGCCCCGGCTCCATCAGCTTCGTAAATAAAGCAGCCATCTGATCTTCCTGCTCAAAAGGCTCATTACGGGTAATCGCCGCCGCCATCTGATCGTAATAGCCGTAAAGCTGCCCGCACAGCTCCTGATACTGCGCCTTTGTCTTTACATCCGCCAGGGCGCTGTGCTTAAAATAGCCTGCGGGCTTTGTGTAGTCAATCTCACGCCATTCCTTCTGATGCGGATACGTCGTAAAATCCAGCAGCCGGTCCTGATTTCCCAGAGGAAATGTGACGGAGCAGTAAAGCGGAAACAGCTCTATCCTGCCCTGCTCTGCACGTCTGGCATAATAAGGAATGGTAATGCATAAAGCCCGCCCGATTTTTTGAATGCACGGCCAGCCAGATACTAGCTCCTGCGGGATGACTTTTCTGCGGAAACTGCTGTGGTTAAAATCCGAAATAAACTGATACATTGAAAACTGCCCTCTGTCCATGTCCTGTCCCCTTTCTATATTTAAGCATATGCTTCTACCATAAAGCAGCCGCTGTCTTCCCACGCTCCTACAAATACATCCATCGGGAGCACTGCCCCGCCTCCGTTCACAGCCCCCGGATCGTTCAAGATCACCATAGGGCTGTCAGGACTGCTGTAATCTATGCCTATCACCTGTACCGCATGGTCTGCATCCATGCCCGGACCGAAAAAATCATTATCCTGCCCAAGCCAGATCTCGCTGCTGTCCACGGCCACGATCACTTCGCCTCCGTTTTCCAAACACCGCTGCAGGTCTTCAATCGTATTCCCCCCGCTTCTTTCTACGGTACAGCCCATATGCTCCAGAATATTTCCTACATCATCCATCGGCGTGCCGCCCTGCGGCGAATACCAGCCCTGTTCTTCCGCTAAGTCTCTCAGATCGCTCTCCTGAAAATCCATGCCGGTAAGCTGCTCCAGCACAAACTCCTGCGAAGCCACCGCACAGCTGCTGCCTGTTTCCTGATAATGCCAGCTTTCCATAGAATCCAACGGATCTCCGATCACCTGATCCATATCCGTCGTATCAGGATCAAATGTTTCATAAGCCGGAGCGCAGCCGTCTGCAAATACAGTATCATCATTCAAGATTTCCGAAGCATCCAGATCCGAGTATTCCTGGACACTGTCAAAAATACCATCATTATCAAAATCCTCTGCCGTCATAAGCATATCCACAATACCGTCGCCGTCCGTATCCTGTCCGACCAGCATCGAATGGACATCCGCTATACCGTCGCCGTCCGTATCCCGCTGCCAGTCAGCTTGGACAGTATCAAACCGCCCATCACCGTCCGTGTCAAAATACTGCTCTACGACTTCCGTATCCGCTATACCGTCACCGTCCGTGTCAAAATACTGCTCTATGACCTCCGTATCCGCTATGCCGTCGCCGTCCGTATCCTGCAGATGCTGGAATATCATCCCATCCGCAGCGCCGTCACCGTCCAGATCAACCGCCAAGCCTTCCTCTCCAGTCCGAGAAAACACCTCCCCTTCCATCCGCCCTGCAAATTCTTCACCGTCGTTTTCAAAATAATTATCATCGCCACCTTCTGCTCCGAATCCAAACAGGCCTAAAATATCATCCATATCAAACATATTTTTCTCCCCCTCTCTGTCCCGCTGACCGCATTCCATCATTTTCCTTGTTTCAGAGGTTCTGAACTATTGGTTCATATCCTCTTTGTTTCGTTGAATGCATTCCATCATTTTCTTTGTTTCGGAGGTTCTGCATTATTGGTTGTTCATATCCTCTTTGTTTCGTTGAACGCATTCTATCATTTTTTGTCGGATTTTGTCTCTGTTTTGGCAAAAAAGGTCTTTTTTTTGGAAAAAGCGGCATATGCTTTTCTTTTTTCAATTTTTTCTTTTTTTCATTTGATACAGACAGCAGGTCAATGACGCTTTTCCATAAACTGCCGGTATCTTTCCTTTGATTCCTTGTAATTACGCCGGCTGATAAGTATTTCTTCATTGGAATACAAAAAGAACACATGATTCTGCATATCCATGCTCTGAATCATATGCATATTTACCAAATAGCTCTGATGACAGCGGAGAAAATAATCAGGAAGCTGCTTTTCTATATCATCCAGCTTCGCGGTAAAATAATAACGCTTGTCTTCCTTAACCAACTTCAGCATTACTTTTTTTGCACTGCTCTCAAAACAGCTGATTTCCTCAAAAGGAATGCGCACATACTCACCCTCGCATTTAAAATGAAAATAATTACTTTGCTGAATCATCTGATAGTACTGCTCCAGCCGCTGCAGCGTCATAAGAAGCTCCTGGCTGCTCATGTCCTCTGGTATGTAAGCCGACGGCTGCAGCAGCATTGCCTGATATAAATGCTCCGCCCCGCCATCCACATATACCCAGAACGCGTTGTTATTTTTCTCACGAAGGCAGCTGGCCAGCCGGATGCCATGCTTATAATCCATAAAATCTATAAAAAACAAATCCACATTCCCGCCCTCGTCCTTCACATAACGCAGCGCCTCACTGTACCTGCCGCTAGAAACCAACCGGAATGCGCACCTCTTCTCCTGAAAGTATTTCGTCATTGTCTTATGCAGAAAATTAAGCCTGTCCATCTGGTTATGATAGATAAATACACGAATCACCTTTTATCCCCCTCTTACTTTCTACCTTTATTTACCTAGTGCAAGGCACTTGAAATACGGTGTACCCTTTGGGTATACCGTTTTTTCTATACATTATTCTACATATCGCAGATAAAATCGTATTACATATGCACTTCTTTTTACCAGTATATAGCACTTTTACTGATATTTCTATATAATTTTACAGCAATGGGTTCTTTGCGCAACAGTTTAAAGATATTGCTGTATATGGAAAATTGTGTTATATTGTGAATCAGAAGTGAGCGGCAGCTTTTGCAGAACAAAATTTTCAGATATGCATCAGGCTGTTTCGCAATCAGTGAGGAAACATGCATATAGAAATTGAAACGAAACGTCTAAAATATGAGTTAGTCATAAAAGGAAAGTATTCTGTGATTCAAGGAGACAGCGGCAACGGAAAAACGAATATGTGCCGATTATTACAGCAGAGATTAACCGGTGATAAGACAATTAAAATCAGCTGCAAAATACCGGTCGTAACACTGGCATCCTTTGATGACGGAAGCAGGTTGAAAAATGTACAGAATTCTGTAGTTGTATTAGATGAAAACTATAAGATACTGCTAGAACCAGATGCCGCATCTATACTGAAGGATTCTGATAACTATTTTATAATACTATATAGAAAGAACTTAGATTTCCTGCCGCTATGTGTTGAGAATTTATATGAAATGCATACGAACGGCAGAGGACATTGGCTTCAACAAAAATACACAGTCTCTGGCATCAAGGACTTTCGTGGAATAAAGCATATCGTGACTGAGGATCGTGTCAGTGGTTTTGAGTTTTTTCAGGATTACTTTAATATATATGTCACCTCAGCAAATTCCAAATCTGAGATTATCACGCATCTGCAGCATTTCATCGATATAGATCCCAAATATAATGATATTTTAATTGTCTATGATGCTGCTGCTTTTGCATACCAAAACAAGCCTGCAAATATAAACACCATGCATTCAAACCCGAACTGTGCATAAACGATACTAAAAACTAAATGGAGGTGTTCAAAATGCTAAGCATTCGATGGGGAACTACAGAGGATACGATTGAACTGGTAGATTCTGTTTTTGATAACAATTATGAGGAAGAATGGTTTGAGGACCCGCTCGTTTCAGAAATGGTTCTGGATGTAGACAAATCAAAGGTTCTTTCGCCCCATTGTATCGAAAGCCCAGTCCTTGGACAAATTCCGCCAACCGACTTATCCAGTGGTGTAAAAGCTTTGATTTTAGCATTAAAGACAGATTGGGGAATCTGGGCAACTGCTTGTGGAAATAATTGTGCAATGTGGTTTTTAAAGATTGCCGAGATCAAAGATCTGACTATCAGCATAGAGCATTATTTTAAATTTCCAGATACTAAATTTGATTTTATAGACGCAGCTACCGGTGATTTATATCACAATTACATTGATTTTATTGCTAAATACCATAGATAACAAGCCAAGAATCTCATTTATACCTGCAGACACTTAAGCCTGCCAATAAAAGCTTACTCATGAGCGTGCTGTGCCACTACACTAATGTACTGCCTTATTGATGTTTGTACTAAACTGTATCTGCATAAAATCAGTAAATACATTTGATATTTGAATGATTCATTAATACAGATACCAGACAGACAGTACACTAATGTATTGACTCGATGACATTTGAACTAACTCAATGTTTACAGATAATTTTATCAGCACAATTCCCGTCGTGTCAGTACGCCGACTATATGGAATCGCTCGTGAGTATCGACAGCAGATCTTTTGTTACCGTCTTCTGCAAACGGCAACTATATTTTTAATAAAACACATGATCTCCGATTACAAGTCCATCAATCATCCCCGTATCAACCCGAAAATACAGACAAGTCACATTACGCTTTCCATTCAAGACCTCCTGTGCAACAGAGCTGCACTGACTGCCCAGCCCTGATGCAAGCGCACTTGCAAAACGCCCGCTGGCTACCGGCGAAAACTGGCCGCTTTGGTAAATCACGCCGCTGATGCTGTTTGGAAAGCTGCTGCTTGCCACACGATTCATAACTACGCTTCCTACTGCAAGCTTTCCTTCGTAAGGCTGATTGCCAGCTTCACAATAGATCAGGGTTGACAGCAGCTCCAGATCACTCGCACCCAATGACGCACTGCGGCTGTCATACCAGACACCGGCACTGCTGTCATTGTCAGAAGCACTTCTCTGCTGCTGTTCCTGCTCCTTACGCTTTTCTTCCTGTTCCTTACGTCTGCGCTCCAATTCTTCCTTCTGTCTGCGTATCTCTTCTTCCCGCTTCAAATCTTCCTCTGCCTTCTGCCGCTCCAGTTCTTTTTCATATTGTCTCTGCTGCTGCAGTTCCTGTTCATATTTTTGGCGCAGCTGCTGTGAGCTTTGTATCTGAGCGATCTTAGCACTCAGCCTGCCTTTCAATTCTTGTACGGCTGCATCAATCTGTGCGATATTCTGTGTCTGCTCTTCTTCTAATTCTTCCAATTCTTTCTTATCTGAGATCAGCTTTAACTTTGCCTGCTTAATTTTTCTCGTGGTAGCTTTGTATTCATGCAGCTTTTCTCTGTCATAATTCATGACGGTCTGAAAATAATTTGCCCTGCGCAGCGCTTCCGGCAGTGAACCTGCTTCCAACACATAGGTAAGCATGTCCTCCATGCTGTTTTCATACATAAACCGTATGCGCTGTTTCATCTGTTCATACTGCTCTGCACTGTCTTCTTTTGATTTTATCAGCTCTTTCTGCGTTTTAGTGATTTCTTCCTTTGTACTTTTAATAGAAGCTCTGGTATCATCCAACTGTGCAGAAAGACTGCTGATCTTTTCCTGTTCACTGGAAATGTCCTGCTCAAGCACTCTCTGCTCTTCTTGATAAGAGCTGATATTTTGGTCTGATGCTTCCAGCTCACGCTCCAGCTCGCTGATTTTTCTTCCCGTACTGTCAATCTTATCCTGTATCGCACCGGCACGAGCCTGACTATTCCAGACCATGCAAATACATAGAAGCATTATGATACATAAAATATTTTTCTTTTGAATCATGACGGCATCTATTCCTCCTCTCTGCCATCATGGCGCATACAAAAACGCCTTGGAAAAAAATGGAAAGTCTACTGCCATAAATTATAACATAACATATATCGGGTTGTACATATTTATTAACTATTTTTTAAAGAAATTGTAATAACAGAGTAACAGTTCAGATAAGGTGTTACATATTGGCTGTGCGAACGCCGGGTGAGGGGAGTCGGCCTGTCTTCTGGCGACCTTGGAAGAATGTTTAGAAGCCCTTAGTATTCTGTTCGATACACAGGCGGCGAAGCCGCAGCGGCACCTTTAGCTTCCGGCCTTAGGCCGGGGCGGACTAGGTGCCGCGACCGTCCGGTGCCACAGCGTGGATACAGAATACTTAGGGATTCTTAACATTCTGGAAAAGTCTCCAAAAGACAGGCCAGCTCCCCTCACCCGGCGTCCGAATATCCATAAATGTAACACCCTATCTGAACTGTCCCAACAAACTATACTGTTAAACACAAAACGCGAAGTGTATCTTGTATTTTTTTGCGCTATATGTTATGATTAATATCAATTAAGTTGTCAATATTGAATCGGAAAATAAACTATTACTTAGGAGGGACTTATGCTATTTATTGAATCGCAGGATATAAAACCAGGTATGCGTCTTGCTAAGCCAGTATTTAATAGGAACGGTGTCCTGTTGTTTGACCGCAACACTAAGCTGACTATTCAGAATATTGTTAACCTGAATAATTTTGGCCTGATCGGCATTTTTATTCTGGAACCTGCAGAACCGCTTCCGCCTATTACAAAAGAAGAATTAGAATTTGAACAGCTGCAGACCTTTTATATGTTCCGTCTGCGCGATAATCTTGTAAATATCAGCAAGGGAAAAATGCCGACAGATCTGGCCGCACTTGCCAAAGATGTCGTGCAGCATTTTGGTTCCTTAGACCACAAGGTACATTTTACACAGAATATTCGAAGCAATACGGATTTTGTATACAAGCATTCCATCGGTGTCTCGATCATCTCAGCCATGATCGGCCACGCAATGGGACTGCGCGAAAGTACTATGATATCCGTTGTAACAGCTGCCTTTTTGTATGATTTTGGTTATCTATATGTCCCTGCTGAAATTATGAAAAAGGGAGAGGACATCAGCGAGCTTGAAAATTCTACGATTACCAAATACCGTGAAAAAGCTTTTGCACTGCTGCACGCGGATACCAATCCATACAATATCCCGCCGGACTCGCTGGCAATGGTCACACAGATGATACAAACCGGACGCTCAGAAGACGGCAATGCAGACCGCAGCAAATGGCTGACTGGTACAAGTATTCTGACTGTTGCCGACAAATTTGACCGCATGACTGCTATGAGCCTAAGCCGCAAGCCAAATTCTGAGATCTCTGCAATCCGCTATATGATCGATCATCCAGAATTATATCCAGAAAAAGCAGTGACAGCACTGGCTAAGAGCATTCATATCATGCCGGTCGGATGCTGTGTAGATTTGACAAACGGTGATAAGGGACTTGTACTTGAAGAAAACGTACATGATTTTAACCAGCCTATCGTATTGAGCTTTTCCAGAAATGAAATCTTGGACTTAAGCCTGCCTAGCGTCCGCCACAAAGTACAGATTGCAGATGTCATGCACACGATGGATAACCGTGTGAAAATGGATGCCGAAACACTCAAGCAGTTTACGAGTGATGAAAACAGTTCTAAGACAATCCGCAAGTATGAATTTAAAAAAATGAAGATTGAACAGCGGATGCAGAAGCAGGCTTAGAAACTACCCAAAAACAGCTTTTTAAGCATACACGGCTTCTCATGACCCAGGATTATGGTACAGAACAGAATGGTTTATTTTTAACTATTGCTTTATCGAAAAAGAGGCTGTCGCACTAAAAAATACAACAAAATGTAGCAGTATAATATTTTATATCTACTAGATCTTGTATGTATTTTGCTTAATGCGACAGCCCCTTTCTTTTAATAATTATTTATAATATGATTGAATTAAGAAAATTCCACAAATTAAAAACGGGTATTCATGCAAATATACACAGACCTCGCATGAAACCATTAGACATAGGAACGACCGCTGCCAGCCTACAGCTGTATCAATAAAAAATCACAGCTGCAGATCGCGGGAATGATTTTTCAAACACGCTCTAGCAGCTGTGATATTATTTTATATGAAATTAACCTACATATATGTCTGATGCCAGTCTCTTCAAATCTTCGCTATATCAACTATCGTTAGAGTACCAGCTCAAAGCCAAAAACATTCTGGTCAGTTTCTTCAAATCTTCGCTATATCAACCATCGTCATTTCTTCATGCGCCGTCTCCAGGCTCAGTGCAAGCGCTTTCGCCGTATCCATTGCTGTAATGCAGTTTACCCCTGTCTCAATCGCAACACGACGGATCAAAAATCCATCCCTTCCTTTGTCTCGCCCCTGTGTCGGAGTATCAATGACAAGGTCGATTTTATGCCCCAGCAGCAGGTCCATAATCGTCGGTGATTCCTGATGAATATTTTTTACACGCAGGGCATGAACTCCGCGTTCCTGAAGATATTTTGCCGTACTTCTCGTTGCATAAATCCGATAACCCAGAGCCTCAAAACGCTTCGCCACTTCAACTGCCTCCGGCTTATCAGCATCCTTCACCGTTATAATCATCTGCTTATGCTTCGGCAAAATGACACCTGCACCCAAAAAAGCTTTATACAAGGCTTCATCAAATGTCTTTGCGATTCCCAGGCACTCTCCGGTAGATTTCATCTCAGGCCCCAGACTGATTTCCGCACCGCGGATCTTTTCAAATGAAAATACAGGCATTTTTATCGCAAAATAATCTGCCGCAGGCTGCAGACCCGGCTCATAGCCTAGATCTTTTATTTTTCTGCCCAAGATCACCTCTGTCGCCAGATCGACGATCGGAATCCCTGTTACCTTACTAATATACGGCACCGTCCTGGATGAACGCGGGTTTACTTCTATCACATATACTTCTTCCCCTACAGCAATAAACTGGATGTTAATCAGCCCCTTGACATGAAGTGCCTTCGCAAGCCTTCTGGAATATTCTGCAATCCTATCGCGGACTGTCTCACTGATCGTAGGTGCCGGATAAACTGAAATAGAGTCTCCTGAATGAACGCCCGTACGCTCAATATGCTCCATTATGCCTGGTATTAATATGTCCGTTCCATCACAGACCGCATCAACCTCCAGCTCTTTGCCCATCAGATATTTGTCTACAAGAATCGGATGTTCCTGCGAGTAGCGGTTAATAATCGCCATAAACTCTTCAATCTCCGCATCTGTATAAGCAATCTGCATCCCCTGCCCGCCAAGTACATAGGACGGACGTACTAATACCGGATAGCCCAGCCTGTTTGCCACCTGTTTTGCTTCCTCTGCAGTAAATACAGTGCCGCCCGCCGCACGCGGAATCTCTGTCTCCTGAAGAATCCGGTCAAACAGCTCACGGTCTTCCGCGGCATCCACGTCTTCTGCCGCTGTGCCAAGAATCGGCACTCCCATCTCCATCAGGCTCTGTGTCAGCTTAATCGCCGTCTGTCCGCCGAACTGTACGACAGCACCGTCCGGTTTTTCAATATTTACGATATTTTCTACATCTTCTGGTGTCAGAGGTTCAAAATACAGCTTGTCAGCTATATCAAAATCAGTGCTGACTGTTTCCGGGTTATTATTTATAATGATCGTCTCATAGCCTGCTTTTGCAAATGCCCACGTGGCATGTACCGAGCAATAGTCAAATTCAATCCCCTGCCCAATCCGAATCGGGCCGGAGCCGAGCACCAGCACTTTTTTCCTGTCCTGTGTACGCACTGCTTCATCTTCACTGCCAAATACGGAATAATAATACGGAGTCGCTGCTTCAAATTCAGCCGCACAGGTATCCACCATCTTAAATGCTGCCGTAATGCCGTTTTCATAACGCATATTACGAATTTCCTGCTCGCTTTTACCTGTCAGCGCCGCTATTACATGATCTGGAAATTCTATACGCTTTGCTTCTTTTAACAGTTCCACAGTAAGCGCTTCCTTTTTTAAACGCTGCTCCATTTCGACCAGAATCGCTATTTTATCAATAAACCATTCATCAATCATAGTGATATCATGAATTGCCTTATAATTAATGCCTTTGCGCAGTGCTTCCGCGATAATATATATACGCTGATCATCCACAATCTTTAAACGATCCAGCAGCTCTTTTTCAGACAGCGCAGAGAAATCATAGGAAAGAAGACTGTCCACATGCTGCTCTAAGGAACGCAGCGCTTTCATCAACGCCCCTTCAAAATTATCACAGATGCTCATTACTTCACCTGTCGCCTTCATCTGCGTCGTCAGCGTACGTTTTGCTGTGATAAATTTGTCAAACGGAAGCCTTGGAAGCTTCACTACGCAGTAATCCAGCATGGGCTCAAAGCTGGCATACGTTTTATGCGTAATCGCATTTTTTATCTCATCTAATGTATATCCTACCGCAATCTTTGCAGCTACCTTTGCAATCGGATATCCGGTTGCTTTGGAAGCCAGCGCCGAAGACCGGCTTACTCGCGGATTGACTTCAATGACACAGTATTCAAAAGAATCCTGCTTTAACGCAAACTGCACATTGCAGCCTCCGGTAATCTTCAGCTCTGAGATAATGTTCAATGCCGAGGTACGCAGCATCTGGTATTCTTTATCGCCCAAAGTCTGGGACGGTGCTACTACAATAGAATCGCCTGTATGAACGCCGACCGGATCGATGTTTTCCATATTACATACCGTAATGCAGTTTCCGGACGCGTCACGCATGACTTCATATTCGATTTCTTTCCATCCTGCAATACACCTCTCCACCAGCACCTGTCCGACACGAGACAGACGCAGGCCGTTTTTCAAGATGTCCACAAGCTCCTGCTCATTATATGCGATACCGCCTCCGCTGCCTCCCAGCGTGTATGCCGGACGCAGTACGACCGGGTATCCGATCGTATTGGTAAAATCTATCCCGCTTTGTACATCTTCTACTACCAATGACGGCGCGACAGGCTCCCCGATCTTTTCCATTGTCTCTTTAAATTCCAGACGGTCTTCCGCCTTTTTGATCGTTTCCGCGGTTGTTCCGATAAGCCTGACCCCATTTTCTGCTAAAAATCCAGACTCCGCCAGCTCCATACCCAGATTCAGCCCTGCCTGTCCTCCGAGCGTAGGCAGCACACTGTCAGGTCTTTCTTTTAAAATGATCTTTTTTAATACTTCTACTGTCAAAGGCTCAATATATACCTGATCTGCGATATTTTTATCTGTCATAATCGTAGCCGGATTGGAATTGACCAGACATACCTCCAGCCCTTCTTCTTTCAGAGAACGGCACGCCTGCGTCCCGGCATAATCAAATTCTGCTGCCTGTCCAATGACAATCGGCCCGGAGCCTATGACTAATACTTTCTTAATGTCTTTCATTAACGGCATGATTCATTTCCTCCCATCATCGCTAAAAACCTGTCAAATAAATATGCACTGTCCCTAGGCCCTGGGCAGGCTTCCGGATGAAACTGTACAGTAAAAATATTTTTTCCCGTATACTTCAGTCCTTCATTTGTACCATCGTTGACATTAATAAACGCAGGAACTGCTTTGTCAGCGCCCAGATTTTTTGTATCTACGACATAGCCGTGGTTCTGTGAAGAAATATACACCCGCCCTGTCTTAAGGTCTTTGACAGGATGATTGCCGCCCCGGTGTCCGTATTTTAATTTATGCGTATCCGCACCGACCGCAAGTGCCATAAGCTGATGCCCCAGGCAGATTGCAAAAATCGGCACATCGCTTTCATACAATTTTTTAATCTCATGAATGATCTGTGTACAGCTCTTTGGATCTCCCGGCCCGTTGGAAAGCATAATGCCGTCCGGCCCGGCCGCCAAAATCTCTTCCGCAGATGTATGCGCCGGATAGATTGTAACTTCACAGCCTCTCTCGTTTAAAGACCTCGCAATATTATCTTTCGCGCCCAGATCAAGCAGGGCAACTTTATATCCGCTTCCTTCTAATACTTTCTTTTCTCTACAGGTAACCCGTTCTACCACGTCGCCCACTGTATAAGCTTTCAGTTTTGGCAGAATTTCTTCCAAATTATAACTTTCATTTGTTGTGATCATGCCGTTCATCGTCCCTTTTTCGCGCAGAAGCTTCGTTAGTGCACGGGTATCAATGCCTGCGATTCCCGGAATGTCGTGTTTTTCGAGAAAATTCTGAATCGTGCCCTCACATCGGAAGTTGCTCGGCATTCTGGATAATTCCCTGACGATAAAACCGTCCGGCCATGGTCTTGCAGATTCCATATCGTGAAAACAGATCCCATAGTTTCCAATCAGAGGATAGGTCATGACAACTGCCTGCCCGGCATAGGAAGGATCGGTTAAAACCTCCAGATATCCGGTCATGGAAGTATTAAATACAATTTCACTGATGACTTCTCTCTCGGAACCAATGCCGGTTCCTTCAAATACGCGTCCATCTTCAAGTATTAGAAAAGCTTTCATAATTGTTTTATCCCTTTCTTCGTGGCAAAAAAAAAGAGAAAATTCTCTTTTTTCGATGTCCCAAGCTCCTATACTCATGAGCAACAAAATTTTCCATACCGTTTCCGATATTGACACTCGCAAGTCGGCGTTGCCGGCAAATTTTATTGCTCGTCAGTATAAATTGTAAAGAGTGTACCATATCGAGGGGATTTTTTCAACCTTTTTTGAGATTGTTCATGGAAGGCTGATAACAGTTCGTTACTTTTCACACCCCAGCCAAAAGAGGCTGTGCTGTAAAAAGTAACAGCATCCGGCCCATTAGAAGTTCGCCTTTGGCGAAGGGCCGGATGCATGGCAGGCCGCATTCTTTGGCCCTGACCAGACAGCAGGTGTCTGGTCAGGGTGTGAAAAGCAACAACAATTCAGCCCAGTACTTTACATCAGCTGCAAAGCACGTAAGAACGTGTAAATTATGCCAAGAAGGAAAGACTATTACAAAAACTGCGGTATCTGTTAATAGATTTTTCTTTCATACAGTTCCATATCCTCCTTTAGAAACGGGTTTTCACACAAATCATATTCAAAACAGATCTATTTTTACCAGTGTTGGAATGTCATCAATACGTTCCCTCAATTCATCCATGTCACGTACCCCATATACGATAAAATCCATATCACTGTACTTCGTCTGCGTTCCATCCGCATAAGAACCAAAAAGCGACAAATGTTTAACCCCGCACTGTCCGCACAGCTGCGTGACACATTCAATGATTCTATCTGCTGACATATTTGCCATTTATTTTCCTGCTTTCTATCGTTATTATTGTTCTCCTATCAGCACCTTTTTTCCTTCAAATGCAAATCCATACTTTCGAATGCGCTCCTTTTCAATTCCCCGGCCATAAAACGCCTGTTCATACTTTTTTCCTCAATCTGCCTTAACGCCGCCTGCACAGTCTCTTTCAAATTCTTCTCTTTTGAGGCATGACGCACCTTAAATTCCATTATGATTCCATCATCTTCTATACATAGCGGCATCAGCATGACATCATATCGGCCGAGCCCGCTTTCCCTGTTCGAAGTCACCTCGTATCTGCCGGCAAGGTCAACCAAAAGTCCCAATACAAAGCCATGATAGAACCTCTCCTGCAGCCCGGATACCTTCATTATTGTAAGATCTCGTTTAAAACTTCCGCAGACTGTCTGTACCATCATCCACTGTGTTTTCAATAGCCTTAATCACAACATCATAGCTATATCCGTCATTCACTTTTACCGTTACACGGTCATTCACTCTATGACCCAGAATCGCTTTCCCAATCGGCGAATCTATGCTGATCATACCTTTGAGCGAATTTCCCCTCACAGTCGTTACCAGCTTAAACGTCTCTGTTTCATCATCTTCTTCAAAATATACTGTAACAGTATTATCCAGCCCGACTTCATCTTCATCCGACTGATCCTCTACAATCTGTGCAGTTTTAATCATTCTTTCTAAATAGCGGATACGGCTTTCATTCTGGTTCTTATCCTTTTTTGCTGCATGGTATTCAAAATTCTCACTCAAATCCCCTTGTGCCCTTGCTTCCTTTACTGCTTCCAACGCCTGCCTGCGTACTACAAGTCTGCGGTATTCTATCTCTTCTTCCATTCGTTCGATATCTTTTTTAGTCATCTTGTCATGCATTTTTATCCTCCATAATTGAAAATATACAGGCCAAACAGCTACGAAAATACAGCGTCTCGCGCAGTCCATGATTTATATGTCTGTCAAAGCAGGGAGTTCAGATCACGGGAATGATTTTCAAACACGCTCAAGGCTTGAAAAAATGAAATATATGTACAGAAAATGTTCTGATAGACATACTCCATCTCTCCAAGCCCCAACCTCTTCATTATGCCCCTCACGCAGACTCGCCCACTTGAAAAAACTGCACGCTGATATTGATAACTGCACATTTTTTATGCACTATAGCCTGTTAAAAATTGATTTTCGTGAGACCCTCACAAAGCATTACGCAATTCCTGTTACTTTATAATCCTGATCTTCTACAGTCTTCCGCAGCACTTCATCCTCAATCTGTGCATTTAGCTTCACGACTGCCGTTCCTGCCTCATGACTGACTACTGCTTCATCCACCTGAGCGAGCGCCTCTAAGCATTTTTTTACTCTGGCTTCACAGTGTCCGCACATCATTCCTTCAATATTCATTGTTTTTTCCATTGTCTCTTCCTCCATATTTAATTTATTTGAATTATGATCTTCAGCATTCACATAAATACTGTCTTCTTTTATTGGTTCTGTAATAACCATTTTTTTCTTATTCTTTCTCGGTCTGTCCTTCCGTGCATCATGTATAGATACCAGATTCAGCCGCAGCGCATTCGTCACTACGCAAAAGCTCGACAGGCTCATAGCAGCTGCACCAAACATCGGATTCAGCTGCCAGTGGAACAGCGGAATCCATATGCCCGCAGCAAGCGGAATTCCAATGATATTGTAAATAAATGCCCAAAACAGATTCTCATGGATATTGCGCAGTGTAGCGCGGCTTAAACGGATAGCCGCAGGCACATCGCTAAGCCTGCTTTTCATTAATACCACATCAGCAGCATCGATTGCAATATCTGTCCCTGCACCAATAGCGATACCGATGTCCGCCCTTGTGAGCGCCGGTGCATCGTTGATGCCGTCGCCGACCATTGCCGTCCTGCCCTGCTGCTTTAAAGAACGGATGACGCTTTCTTTTCCATCCGGCAGCACGCCTGCGATCACTTCGTCCACACCTGCCTGTGCACCGATTGCTTTTGCCGTACGCTCATTATCACCTGTCAGCATCACCACACGGATTCCCATATGCTGCAGCTGCTGCACTGCCTGTGCACTGTCCTCTTTAATTACATCTGCTACTGCGATAATCCCTGCCAGCTGTCCATTTCGCGCAAAAAAAAGCGGTGTCTTTCCTTCTGCTGCCAGCTTCTCTGACTGATTCAGGAGCTGCGCAGGAACCTCTGCCTTACTGCTGATAAACCGATCATTACCTCCCGCAAGCTCCGCTCCCTCATATACAGCAGTCAGACCGTTGCCCGGAAGCGCAGTAAACTCAGTCACCATATCCACAGAGCTTGTTATCCCAATCTCTGCCGCATACTCCCGGACTGCCCCTGCCAGCGGATGCTCACTCAGCTGCTCCAGTGCATTCGCGTAACGCAGCAGCTCCTCTTCTGTGATTCCCTCTGCCGGAATCAGGTCTGTGACCTTCGGCGTTCCATTTGTGATGGTTCCGGTCTTATCCAGAGCTACAATATCCATTTTGCCGGCTTCTTCTAATGATACCGCCGTCTTAAACATAATGCCGCTTTTCGCTCCTACTCCGCTGCCTACCATAATCGCTACCGGTGTCGCCAGCCCCAGAGCACACGGACAGCTGATGACCAGTACAGAAATCCCTCTGGCAAGCGCAAATCCAATACTTTCACCGACAAGCAGCCATGCGAATATCGTAACGACCGCAATCGAAATCACTGCCGGTACAAACACTCCCGACACACGGTCTGCTACTTTTGCAATCGGCGCTTTTGTAGCCGCTGCATCGCTGACCATGCGGATGATCTGAGATAACGTCGTATCCTCTCCGACCCTTGTCGCCTCACATTTTAAAAACCCGGACTGGTTGACGGTTGCTGCTGATACCGTATCTCCCGGTGCTTTATCCACAGGAATGCTTTCTCCTGTCAGTGCAGATTCATTCACAGCACTGCTGCCATCCAACACTACACCATCTACGGGAATATTTTCACCCGGACGCACTACAAATATTTCTCCCTTCTGCACCTGCTCAATCGACACCGTCATCTCTGTGCCATCTCGGATAACTGCCGCATTTTTCGGTGCAAGCTTCATCAGCCCTTTTAATGCATCCGTCGTCTTTCCCTTCGAACGGGCTTCCAACATTTTTCCTACTGTAATCAGCGTCAGAATCATCGCTGCCGATTCAAAGTAGAATTCATGCATATAAGCCATCACGCCGTCCGCATCGCCCCGCATCTGAGCATCAGTCATCGCGAACAACGCATATGTGCTGTATACAAACGCTGCCGTAGAGCCAAGAGCCACCAGGGTATCCATATTCGGCGCTCTATGCCACAGGCTCTTATACCCGCTTATAAAAAACTTCTGGTTTACTACCATTATAATAACAGTTAATAATAATTGCAGCAAGCCCATTGCCACATGATTTTCACTAAAAAATGCCGGCAGCGGCCAATCCCACATCATATGCCCCATAGAGATATACATCAGGACAATCAAAAATCCAAGTGATGTCAGCAGACGCTTTTTTAAAACCGGCGTATCATGGTCTGCCAGTGCATCCTCCTCAGCAGATCCCGGCCGCGCGTCTGCCGCCGCGCTTTTGCGCGATGCGCCATATCCTGCCTCCTCCACCGCCTTAATCACTTCACCTGCATCCACAGAGCCTTCCACGCCCATCGAATTTGTCAGCAGGCTGACAGAGCATGATACGACCCCCGGCACCTTTGACACTGCTTTTTCCACACGCGCACTGCACGCTGCACAGCTCATTCCAGTTACTGTATATTGTTCCACATTTGATACCTCCTTGTGATTTATATTCCTATCTTTTTTTATAAGATCATTATTTCTTTCGATACTTAAGACTATACAATACAAAGTTATTGCTAATGGCATCAACTAAAACTTAAAAGCCCGCCTCATATCACAACGAATTCTTACAAATCAAAGCTTTAAAGATCACCTCCTATCGCAGCGAATCTTGTTACTTCATTAATTTCTGCAAAACAGCGACTAATTCATCCACCGTCTCTTCCTTCCCCTCCTGAATATCTCTTGTCACACAAGTTTTTATATGGTCGGCAAGCAGCTCTTTATTAAAGCTGTTAAGGGCGGCATTTACAGCCGCTACCTGCACTAATATATCCGTACAGTAAGCATCCTTTTCCACCATCCGCCGGATTCCGCGCACCTGCCCTTCAATCCGATTCAGACGATGGATGAACCGTTTATACTCCTCTGCCGTACGCTCTTTGGTTTTGCAGCATTCATTTGGTTCCATCTCTCTATCCATGCAGCAGTCTTCTATTTTAGCGTCTGCATGATTTTCGCTGCACTCCTCAGTTTTAACGCCTGCACCATTTTCATTGCATTCTTCCAGCTCTATTCTCTCCATACAATCACGCATACGACAACATCCTTCCCCAGTACAAAAATCCGTCTCGACATTTTCAATCTGTTTTTCATCATAGATATTATGTACCCCTCAGGGGTATAATGCAAGTAAAATTTTTCCTTCATAATATCCTCCTTCATGAAATATTAATTCTCAAACTTCTCTTTCGACTAAGATGAATCAGCATTGCCGGAAGAAGATGCCTTCATAAAATGACTAATTCTTCACCTTCTCTTCCGGCAGCTTAAAAACAACTTCCCCGCCATTTGAAACTACACAATCCGACAATGACGATACATCCATGCCGACCTTGTTCGCAATGCATCTCGTCTTTCCCATCTCCTGATAAATCAGCTAAAACGACAGATGCTTCATCCTCATTATAGTGCTTATAAAAATAATCTTCATATAATTTTCTTTCTTTTTTGTCTGTAAATGAACTTCTCTGCACTCCCTGCACGTTTTCAAAGCCAATCATGCCGCTCATAAGAATCGCGGCCGCAAGTACAATGCCCACAAAAGCAGAGCTGTTTTTCTTAATTGCAAACAGATTTGAGAGTCTCATTTTCAACTGCTTTTTTCCATTTGAAAAACCATCTGTAAACAGCCTCGGCCCAGAACTCTGCGCCACATCCAACAGCACCCTGCCATAACGCCTAGAAGTGCTGATCTGCGTTCCAATACTCATGCTTAACGATTGCATCAGACTAGAAATGCCAATCTTCATTCCAAATTTTATAATATGGTTTTATCAGTGTATTTACTTATTTCATTGTAAGTCTTATGAAAACAGCTCCCCTCACCCGACATCCGGCCAGCCAATATGCAACAGATCTGTAAAAAAGCGGAGACAGATTTACTCCATCCCCGCCTGCTGATCTATAATTCCTGAGAACTGCGCCATATACAAATTGTAATATACCCCTTTTTTCTCCATCAATTCCTTTGGACTGCCCTGCTCTAAGATTCCCCCTCTGTCAATCACAAAGATCCTATCAGCATTCTGAATCGTTGAAAGCCTATGCGCGATGACAAAGCTGGTTCTGCCTGACAAAAGCGCCTCTATCCCTTCCTGAACCAAAAGCTCTGTATGTGTATCAATACTAGAGGTTGCTTCATCCAGAATCAGGATCTTCGGCATAGAAATCATCGTCCGGGCAAATGCGATCAGCTGACGCTGCCCGATCGAAAGCCCTGCGCCATGTTCTTTCAACTGCGTATCATAGCCATTTTCCATTTTCATAATAAACTCATGAGCATGAACCGCCTTTGCCGCTGCTATCATTTCTTCTTCCGAAGCGTCCAGCCTGCCATATAAGATATTATCTCTGATCGTGCCATGAAAGATAAAATTATCCTGCGTCATGACACCCATCTGCCTGCGGAAGCTTTCCATCGATACTTTCGTCAGATCATATCCATCTACGGAAATAACTCCCTCTTCAATATCATAAAAACGGCTGATAAGATTTACAATCGTGGTCTTTCCCGCCCCGGTAGGACCGACGAGTGCAATCGTTTCGCCCGGCTTTACCCGGAAGCTGACATCTGACAGCACCTTTGTCTCCGCCGGAGTCCCTTTATCATAAGTAAAACTGACATGTGAAAACTCGACGCTGCCCTGAATCGGCGGCAGCTCCCTCACGCCTGCCTGATCTACAATATCAGGCTCAGTATCCAAAATATCAAAAATCCGCTCAGCAGCCGTCAGATTTGTAACCAGGCTGTTATAAAAATTACTTAGATTCATAATCGGATTCCAGAACATATTTATGTAGCTGCCAAACGCTACCAGCATACCGATCGATGCACTCTCAATACCAATAACCCGAATACCTACCAGATACAGCATCATAGCGCCGATTCCCCAGCAGAAATCTACAATCGGCCCAAATAAATCCGCATACCGGCAGGCACCCTGAAACGTATCCCGGCAGTCGTCTGCCAGTCCGGCAAAAGTTTCTCTTGTCTCCCCCTGCGCGCTAAAGCTGCGGACGACACTCATGCCTGCCAGATCCTCATGCACATAAGCACTTAGATTAGAAGTCTTTTTTCGGTAAAGCTGCCATCTTCTATGGGTTGCCTTCTGCACCATCCAGACTCCCGCTGCCATAACAGGAATCGTACTAAGCGAGGCAGCAGCCAGCCTCCAGTCTTTGACCACCATAATTGCCATGACACCCAGCACTGTAATAAATTCAGGAATCAGGGTGGTTACAGAGTTGACAAACACATCTTTCAGAGCGTTCACGTCACCTATAATCCGCGCAAGAATCTTTCCCGTAGGCCGGCTGTCAAAAAAAGAAAAAGACAGCGTCTGAATATGCTCATATAAATCCTGCCGGATTACCAGCAAAATCTTGTTTGAAATCACTGACATAATATACATTCTTAATTTAACAAGTATGATATAGACGATATTTAAAATTAATGCAAATATCCCCAGCTGTATCAATCCGTCCAGATCTGATTCCGCCACATAATGATCCAGAGCCTCTTCGATCAGCAGCGGATTCACCAAGGAAATACCGATCGTAACAGCCATAATAACTAATACGCCACATACCGCCGGCTTATAAACAAATAAATAGTTCAATAATCGCCGCAGTATCTTTTTCCTGTCGGTATGATTGATCTGCTCATCATCACGATATGAATTAACTGCCATAGTCTCTCCTTTCCAAATTAATTTAACCTCATGAAACAAACTGCTCTAAATAAAAACATTCTTTATGCATCATTCAGCATATACGCACCATACTGCGCCTGAAAAGTCTCATAATATAACCCGCGCTTTTCCAACAGTTCTTTATGCGTTCCACGCTCCGCAATACTTCCGTTATCCAGGCAGATGATCTCATCCGCATGGCAGACCGCAGAAATACGATGAGCAATAATAATTTTTGTCGTATGCTCCAGACCCTGAAGCATCTTCTGAATCTCCTGCTCTGTCTCCATATCCAGAGCAGATGTCGAATCATCCATCACAAGTACCGGACTACGCTTTGACAAGGCTCTCGCAATGCTGATCCTCTGCTTCTGTCCGCCGGAAAGCCCGACACCTCGTTCACCGATTACCGTCTGGTACTGCTCATCCATACGCTCAATAAATCCACTTGCCTGCGCATGTTCTGCCGCCCGGCGTACCTCCTTCATCGCCAGCTGTCTGCGTTTTCCCATCTTGATATTCTCTTCAATCGTATCAGAAAATAAAAACACATCCTGCAGAACTACATTCACGCTGCTGCGCAGCTGCTGCATCGTCAGACTGCGGACATCCACACCATCCAGACATACAGCACCCTGCCCGACATCGTAAAAACGCTGCAGCAGATAAATCAAAGAAGATTTTCCAGACCCCGTAGCTCCCATAATGCCAAGCGTTTTCCCTGGTGCTATCTTAAAATCAATATCATGCAGAATCTGCTTCCCTTCCATTGAAAAAGATACATGTTTAAACGCGACTTCACCCTGTACATGATCTAGATGCACGGCATCCTCCCTGTCTGTAATCTCAGCAGTCTGATCAAATATTTTTTGTATCTTTTTATAAGATGCCGCTGCGGCAGACAGGTCATTCGTCAGCCATCCCATCATTTCCATCGGCCATGTACAGTTGCGGCTGTATTCAATAAACGCCACCAATGCTCCCAGCGTCATTCTCTGTTTCATAACCATCATACCGCCGAGTACAGCCACACATACCGGCAGTATCTTACCGACAAACTGAAATAAGGGATAATACCGCACCATGACTTTGGACTGCGTAATATTCAGCTCATAATATTTCTCATTATGCGACAAAAATTTGGCAATTTCGTGCTTCTCTCTGGCAAATGCCTTCACTGTGCGCACACCCGCCAGATTTTCCTCCGCCACAGTCGTCAGGACTGCATTCTCTTCACTGATTTCATCATACACCTTGTCGAGCCTGCGCTCCAGAATCACCGCAGTAATACCGCAGAACAGCATAGCAGCAAGCGGTATAAGCGCCAGTTTCCAGCTCAATGTAAACATGCAGTATAAAACAAGCAGCACATGTATGGTTACCTCAATGACCAGCATTCCTACAAATCCAAGCGCATTCCAGATCTTATCTATATCGTCCTTCACCCTCGCCATCAGCTCTCCGGTATTTGCATGATCAAAATACCGCGCAGACAATGTCTGGATATGATCAAACAGATCCTTTCGAATCTGTGAGCCAATTCTGGATGCCAGCATGTCAAAAGTATACTCTTTCAAATATCCAAACACGCTGCGACCAATCCCTACAGCAGCAATGCCTATCAGCAGCTTCGTAAGCAGCTCGATCTCTCCGCCTATAATTACGTCATCTACAATACTTTCTGTTATCTTTGGATACGCCATATCTAAAATAATTGC
>CANDMV010000022.1 GCA_947385875.1 uncultured Eubacterium sp.
CTGTGGAATATCCATTTCAAATCTTTTGAGCGCTTCTGTACGGATCCTTTCCGCATCCTCCTCCAATACATAAAGCAGTCCGTCCGGGTCATAATCCCCATGCCGGTTATATACGATTGGGATCTGTATCACTTCGATATAAAATGTCCGAACATTCTCCAGCTCAGGATATTTACACAAATCCATAACGCCCACCGTCTCTCTGTGCCTGCTCCAGAATTCGCAGATAATGGTTTGCTTCCCGCAGCACATGGTCTGCCAGAAGCGGAAGTATGACGGAACGTATCTTACAATCTGTAATCCCTTCTACTCCTGCAGTCTTGAACTTCTGGAACTCCCCTGTCAGCTGAACACTCTGCGTATTGCAGACATTCCCCGTCCTGCTGCATGATTCCTTTGCTTCCTCCAAAAGGCGGCAGTAGTCTCTTGCAAAATCATCTGCTAACTGCATCAGCTCACACTCCGTTGGATCCAGAAGTCCCCGGATAAACTGGGCATGTTCCATCATAATCTGATTCCAGAACAGCTCCACATTCCTTAGATCATCTGCCGCTATACGTCCTCTTCTTTCAAGCTGCATAATAAGCTTCCGGTATAATTTCGCCTCCCTTAAAATGTGCTCGATCAGCAGCGGATAGTTTGCGGTATAGAGCCTGCAGCTAAGCACCTCCTGCAGGATTTCTTCTTTCAGCGCAATCAGCCCGTTCAAATGCTCCAGCATTTTACGGTTCAGCATTCTGACATGATACGCCATTTCCCGGTTCACCCCGGCAGGACATCCGCCGCAAAGCCGCAGCTGGTCATCTGTAATCTTTGTATCAATCGGAATGCCTGTAAGTCTGCTAGTCTGACACTCTGCTGTATGTGTAAATTTCGTCACAATTTCTCCAGAATCCAGAGCAGCTTTTCCTACCATACCATCTGCCAGTTCCGTTGCTCTCTTCAGTCCGTCTTCGAATTTCATTCTAAACCAGTCCGCACGTTTTAATAAATCCGTTTCTTTTGCTGGAAATGACGCCATCAGAAATAAAGAATGCTCCTTCATGATTCTGGCAAAAAAAAGATGGGTTTCTATAGATAAAATAACATATTCTTTCATATCCTTGCATACCTTAATAAATGATAGTTTCTTTATACGATATGCAGACTTTATTAAGATGTGTCGCTATACGGTGCCATAAAACTGTAAGCCTTTGTCATTCGGCTGGAGAAGGCGTGTATCTCCAAACTGCAAACTGGCTGAAAGAAGAAGCCGAGAACACCGAGCCGACTACATTCAAGGCATACTGACACGCAAAGCACAGGCGGGAAATCGGGATATTTGCGGCAGGAACAGAGGAAGCGGCAGCCCCGCAGGGCGCAGGATATGGAGCAATACTGGACAGGACGGCGGGATAGTTTACACCTGTCACCGCCGCCCCATTTGGAACTTTTATTAGAACGATAAACGGAAATTTAATTATTTTGACTGTTTATAAAATCATCCACATTTTCTGTTCGTATTTCAATATACGGTTTATCATCAATAAACTCTTGGTCGTATGGTTTCAGAACCAACCGTATATACGTGGGAGCAGCTTGTGTATCTCCGCCACCAATGATAAGGCAATCGTTTTCATCTATTCGTTTGTATCAATCCACAGGCAACATCATATTCTAACCCAAGCTATTCCAGTATACATTCTTTCTGTTTTAGCCTATGTTAACAGAATCTTTTTTTCATCTTCGAAAAACAAAAGACTCAGGCACCCTTATCAGGCACTGTCGGCTGAATGAAATCCATATATTTCTTCCTGCGTGCCTTAAACTCATCACTGTTTTTCTGAAGATCTGCCAGACGTCCCTCATTCTCCTGAATATCCTTGCCATGCTTCATCTTACCGGACATTGTATCATGAGCCATCTCATACTGCTCTGCAGGATAATTAATCTGAATCTTTCCATCCACAACCTCCAGCTCGCCTTCCATGCCGCACAGTCCGCAGATGGCATGTGTCGTACCTGGCTCCACATAGAAATTGTTGCAGTGGCAGTGCGGGCATACTCCTTCCGGCCCCTGCCAGGAAGCATTATTAATATCTTTTGCAGCATTTGCCAGATTAATGCCGATCTGGTGTGCTCTTGCCAGTGCATCGTCGTCCATAAGAATCGTCTTTGACCATTGGAACTTGTCATTGTCAATGATCTTCCACATCGGACTCATGGCAAGCATTCCATGATCCATCTGCACTAAAGAGCCCCAGTCAGAACCGCCTATTCCAATAAAAGAAATTACTTTGTCTCTTAACAGTCTTGGGTCTACGCCCGGGCCGCCGTTCTGCTTATTCAGCGAGTCAGCAATGACAAGATTTCCCCTGTCCATAGACGGGCCAAAACGATCGCAGATTGTGTGGATAATGCCCGGAACGCCATTTTCGAAAATCGGTGATACCATCATAATGCCGTCTGCATCCAGCATCTTATCCAACAGCCATAAAAAGTCATCCTTTACCGCGCAGATCCGGCCCTTGCCGCCCATCATAGCCTTTACGCAGGCAATACATCCTGTGCAATGCTTGATGTCCAGCTTATGCAGGTTGATAAATTCGATTTCTGCTCCGGCTTCCTGTGCACCCATCAGGGCTTCTTTACACATGGAGTCATTCGAACCATTCAGTGTACCTGAAGAAATACCTAAAATTTTCATACCTTATTCTCCTTACTTTTTTCGTATTTGCATATGTAATATATTCTATTTAAATTTCCCAACTTTCACCGGCTTTTTCGGAACACGAATCGTGCCGTCCTGCATGACTATCGCGTCTTCCTCACAGACCTTCACGCATTTCCCGCAGTTCTCGCACAAATCCGTATCAATGATATGGATAAATTTCTTCTTTCCGGTAATTGCGTCTTCCTCACATTCATCGACACAGTCTCCGCAGCCCGTACACTTCGACGGGTCAATGACCAGCTTTGCGAATGCCTTACATACACCTGCCGGACAGGTCTTTTTAATAAAATGCGCTTCCAGCTCTGTGCGGTTTTGCTCTACCGAGCTTACGACTGCACGTGCCATCTTCTGACCGAATGAGCAGAACGCTCCCGTCTGAATCAGCGGCCCGATATCCAGAATCATAGCAAGATCATCTTTTTTCGCCTTGCCATCTGTGATGTCCTGTGTATATGCCGCAAAATGCCATGTTCCTTCGCGGCAGAGAACACATTTCTTGCAGGATTCTTTATTTGCCTGTGCTGCCAGCTGTCTGGTCACATCTGCCAGACAATCTTTTTCACCATATACCGATACACTGTCCCAGTCGGCACACGGCCCTACAGTTTTTTGATCGAGCTGGTCTTTTGCGATAAATTCTCCGGTTACCCCGCCGATTAGTACGCTCTTTTGCGGCTTCATGCCGCATTCTGTCAGCAGTGTCAGCAGACTGGTTCCAGTCTTTACCTCCACAATCCGGCTTTCCCCGGCAGCCGATACCACAATCAGCTTTGACTCCACATATTCAGGCTGCGCGGCTTCGTAGATCCGGCACAGGGTCTCCGCATCTGCTACAACAGTCGGCTTGCCCTGATAGCCCTGGGACGGAAATTCCTTTTCCAGAGGACAGCTGCGCAGCTCTCCTGTCTCAATCATGTGATATAGAGCAGATTCCTCCCGCAGTACCAAAGAACGCCCTGTTTCCACTGTCTTTACCTTTACTCCTGCCAGAGCAGCTGCCGACTTTCCCTCTGCTCCTGCCGAAGCAGCGTCAGCGTCCGCCGGCTTTCCCTCTACTCCTGCCGGAGCATAGTCAACGTCCGCAGGCTTTACGATATAGATTTCCTGTGCACCCGCTGCCTGTGCGACTGCTTTTAGCGCAGCGTCTATTTTATCCTTCATAGAAGCAGCCAGATATTCGTTGATCGGTGAACAGACATCATCTGCGGCAAGGTTTACCACTAATACCGCACCGCCGCGCTGCTTTGCGTCAGTGATGATTTCATTCAAATCGGCGCCGTATTTTGTATTCAGATTCAGCTGTAACACAGCATCTGCCGAAAGCTCGCCGGATACGGGTGAAAGTATTTTACGTACTTGGGAATCGGTACAATCCATTTCTTTTAACATCGATTATTCCTCCTTGCCTTGTACATAGTCACTCCAGAATTTCTGAGGCGCCAGCTCACATCGTAAATCACACTGGAGACACCGCGATGCTTCGCATTTTGCCATCTCCTCGTCAAATCCCATGTCCATAGGGCCGCACGAGCTGTAGCTTACGACACGTTCTGGTACCGGTACGACACGCGGCTGCACTCTCTCTTTCTCACCGAAGTGTTCCATCACGCCGATATGCGGATCTTTAAACTGTTCCGGTGCAAGCGCTTCGTCAATACAGCCGTCTCCGCCCAGATACCGGTCGATCGCACTGACAGCGTCTCTTGCTGCTGCGATTGCTTTTATGACAGACTGTGTGCCTGTGACCACATCTCCCGCTGCCCAGATGCCCTCTACGCTTGCAGCGCCGGATGCATCTTTTGTCTGTATATAATTTCCGTGAGTCAGCTCCAATCCGAACACATCAGGATCTGATGAAATGGTCGGGCGCTGTCCGACTGCAAAGATCACAGTATCTGCCTCTAAGACTTCCTCTGTCCCTTCTTCCAGATTCATATGTGCCTTGCGGTTCTCGTCAAAATAGAACTTTTCAATTCCCTGAATACGTACTCCCGCACAGCGGCCGCTGCCGTCATCTAAAATCTCATGGAATGTCTTGCTGTTATATATTTTTACACCCTCTTCTTCTGCCCATGCGCGTTCTTCTTCCGTAGCAGTCATCTTATCATAAGCTTCCAGACATGCCATAGATACAGACTTCGCCCCAAGCCTTAATGCTGCTCCCGCACAGTCTACGGCTACATTCCCGCCGCCTAAAATCACGACTTTTCCCCCTACTGCTGCCTTTCCTTCTTCAAAATCACGCAGGAAGTCAGCATTGACAAAGACACCTTTCAGATCATTCCCTTTTATCGGCAGCTTTGTGCCTGCATGAGTGCCGATCGCTACAAAGATTGCGTCATAGCCCTGCTTTAACAATTCCGGTGCGTTCTCTATGACAGTATTGTATTTTACTTCTATATCGCCCTGAGCTAATATATCATTGATCTCTGCATCTAACGCTTCACGCGGCAGACGATAATTCGGTATCCCATAGCGCATCTGACCGCCTGCAAGCGGCCTTGCTTCAAAGACCGTCACGCTGTGTCCCAGCTTCGCAGCATAATTTGCCGCTGTCATTCCGGCAGGGCCTGCGCCTACGACAGCTACTTTTTTGCCCGTCGCGGGCTTATGAAAGCCTTTTTCTTTCCATGCGCCGTCGTCATGCTGCGCGGCAAAGCGCTTTAGGTTGCGTATCGAAATCGGCTCGTTGATCTCAGTACGCTTACATTCTAATTCACAATTATGTACACAGATGTATCCAAGTGCATGAGGGAACGGCACCTTCTCGCGCACTGTCGCTGCCGCCGCCGAATAATTTCCTTCTTTGATAAAACGTACATACCGCGGTACATCGACATGCGCCGGACATGTATTGCGGCATGGCACGAAGCCTTCTTCTCTTGTCTTGCCCACCAGCTTATCCGCCAGCTCCTGATGCTCACGAATGGAACCAGTCGGACAGACTTCTACACATGCCGTACAGAACCGACAGTTCGCTTCCTTTAAGGATTCGCCGTCGATGACAACCTGCATCCTGCCATTTACCTCTTTAAACTTAATCGCGCCGACTCCACGCACATCGTTACATACGCGCACGCAGCGGCCGCAGAGGATGCAGCGGTACATTTCGTGCAGTATCATCGGATTTTCATTATTCGCTTTGATATTTATCGTATTCGCCTTCAGCTTCCTTCCGGTATCCCCGACGTACTGGGAGATCGACTGAAGCTGGCATTTGCCGTATTTCGGACAGCCTGTGCATTCAGACGGATGTGTCTTGAACATAAAATCGCAGGAAAGCTTGCGGATTTTTTCTGCTGTCTCATCATGCGTATCAATGACCATGCCCTCTTTTACCCTGGTTGTACAAGAGGTGACGACACCTTCCACCCCCTGCTGGCCTACCACGCACAGGCGGCAGGCTCCGGCAGGATACAGGTCTTCATGATTGCACAGGTGTGGAATATAGATTCCATTGTCCAAAGCGGCTTCGAGAATCGTCTTATCAGAGTCTGCGACAATCGTCTGTCCATCGATTGTCAAAGTCACTTTTTCGCTCATATTTTTCTCCATTTATTTATGATAAATTCTGTTACAGCTGATCTTTGCGGCCTGCTTAGCTGCAAAGTATTATCGCTTGTTACAGTTCTGTCGAAAGCAAAACTGTAACTATCACTGCATTTTTATTCATCCATATCGTTGATATATTCTGCGGCAGAATCTCCTGCAAAACGTCCGGTATTAATGCAGTATCCCATCGTATTGCCTGGAAGCAGGAACATATAGGAATCCCCATAAATCGTACAAGTATCTGTTCCACATGCATATAAGCCCGGTATCTTCTCCCAGTCTGGGTCTAATACTTCGGCATTCTCATTGATCTTGATGCCGCCAAGCGTGCCATATCCGCCCGGACGGAACTTGCCTGCATAGAATGGCGCTTTTTCGATCGGCTTCATATATTTTGGATTCTTGTAGAACATACTGTCATGTGATTCACACATCTCATTATATTCATCGATCGTTTCTTCAAGAGTCTCCGGATCAATGCCGAGCTTTTCTGCCAACTCTTCGATCGTATCTGCTTTTACAAGGTCTGGGTTATTGCTTTCGATTGCGTTGTCAACTGCTTCCACAAAATCTGATACATCTTCTGGATGATGCACGAAGTTTACGACATCTACGCCCTTCTTCATATAGCCTTTTGCGATCTTGGAATCGATAATCGAATATCCGACTGCACCCTTCTGGAAGGAGATGGCATTTCCGGTAAAGGTCGTGTTCTGCATTTCTTCTTCATTGATGAAGCGGAGTCCCAGCTGGTTGACCATCAGGTTCGGCTGCATAAATACAGACGGAATACAGTCCGGGCCGAAATCTGAATTCGGAAGGATATACATCATCTCTACGTTCATCGGTGTGGTCGCAGCGCCTGCTTCCGCCGCCATCCTGATTCCATCGCCCTTTAAGCCTGGAATCGCGAAGTTAAACATATTTTCCTGGAAAATATAGCCTGTGCGCTCCTTAATCATCACAGGATTATCTCCGGCTCCTCCGGTTGCGATAATGACTGACTTACAATCACACTGGATATCTTCTCCGTCACTGCCTGTCGCGATGACGCCGCAGATCTTTCCTTCATCATCCTTTAAGATCTGCTTTGCAGGCGTCTCCATATAGAACTCTGCGCCGTTTTCCTTTGCATACTCTGAAATATGCTTATTCATGATCGCGCCGCCGTTACGTCCGATGCCGCCGTTGACTGCCACGATATGCCAGGTAGCTTCTGACTTTGGGAAGTATTTGTATGCGCCGGCAAATTCTACACCGCAGGATTCCTCCAGCCAGCGGATGGTATCGCCGGAGTTTTCGAAATATTTCTTTACCATACGCGCATCTGTCCTCCAGTGCGTATATTCCATAAACATCTTAAATGCCTTCTCTACATCAATGTCTACCATCATGTCACTCTGCTGGTTTGTACCGATACCGAAAGGCCCCATTCCCATGTTTGCAGCTCCGCCTACTACGGCTGCTTTTTCAAATACTACGACGTTTAAGCCGTTTTCGGCTGACTGTGCGGCTGCTGCAAGGCCTGAAGGACCTGCGCCGATTACTACTACATCTGCTTCGATTTTCTTCATAATATTTCCTTTCTTATACTTTTTTACTACTGCTATAGGGTATTTATATTGAGATACTTAATGTTTGCTATTTTGATGTTATTATTATGGATGCCCGAACGCCGGGTGAGGGGAGCTGTGTCCACAGTGTACTCATGGCACCCTATTGGCACCCCCCCCCATAAAAATTGTGAATGCCGGACGCCGGGTGAGGGGAGCTGTCCCGTCTTCCTGTGACTTTTACAGAATGTTAAGAATTTCTAAGCATTCTGCATTTATGCTGTGGTACCGGACGGTCGCGGCACCTAGTCCGCCCTGACTGAATGTCAGCAGCTAAAGGTGCCGCTTCGGCTTCGCCGCCTGTTTCATGAGCAGAATGCTAAGAACTTCTAAACATTCTTTCAACGTCACAGGAAGACGGGACAGCTCCCCTCACCCGGCTGTTTTTTGGTAAGCCTTATAATGAACGGTGCCAGCTGCTTATCGTAAGCGTTTCATAAAAGCTTTGCCAGTATGTAATATAGAATCTTAATTATGTGCAAATGCAATCACGCAATTTGCAAACAATTAATACAATTTTTCATCTGATGACCTTTTGACCCCAGCATCATGATATGATGGAGTGGGCAAAAGTTCTGTTTCAATCAAATTGTGTTAATTATATTGTGCATGTATAGCTTTTAAATTCTTTGCTTATTGCTTATTTAACGAAAATATAGCATATCCAACTTGAAAACAATTAATACAATTTATCATGAAACAACCGACCCCGACACCATGATATTAGTTCTCACTCTCGAACTGTTGCCTTAAAAATGTGCAGGTAATATCCAGTGCTGCATTCGCCCAGACTCGAAAATATGGGCTATGGTGAGAACGTGTATCTTCTGCACCTGCCATGTAGACAGGCTCATTTCCGGCATCTTCCACATAGCCGTGATGTGTATCCGGCATGATCTGGCAGTATACTGGCACGCCTGCTTCTTTCAGCTTTTGGGCATACAGCAGTCCTTCTTCTTTTAAGGCATCCTTTTCGGCGGGCAGGATACATGCTGGTGCTGTTTTGGCTAAGTCCTCTGCCGAGGCGCATACCGGCGACACATAAGGTATGCTGCGCTCCTCCTCTTTCGAATATAAGACAGTGAATGCCCGCATGACCTCCGGGTCCATATCGCAGTCGTAGTGTTCCTTCTCCTGCGGCATGTGGACAGAATCCAGATATGGGTAATGCAGTACCTGTGCACACAGGGAAAAATCTCCCTCTTTGCGGCAGCGCATAGCCACTGCTGTTGCGAGGGTGGCTCCGCCTGAATAACCCATAACTGCCATCTGATTGACATCGATTCCATACTCTGACGCGTGCTCTTTGAAATACACAATGACATCATATGCATCGTTAAAAGCTGCCGGATAAGGGTGCTCTGGAGCCAGACGGTAGTTTACTCCGATTACATGGCAGCAAAGTGTACGGCTGATTTTTTCACAGATTTTATCATCCTTTTCCGCGTCCCCTAGAATAAAACCACCGCCGTGGAATTCAAAGACTACCGGACGAGCGCCTTCTCCTCCTGCTTTATGTATGCAGACCGTGATCTCACGCCCGTCGAGAGGAATCGTGCAGGTCTGCCCGGACAGCTCCTGACCCTTTGCAAGCTCCGACTGAAAGCTGCGTATGGCGGGAACTGTATTCAAAAAACTTCTCAAATATGGATCCGTGATCTCAGGACAGAGACGTATTCTTTTTCCCATATGTATTATCCTTTCTGGTAACCGCTAAGACCATTGCTTTGTATTTACTGCTAAGCAGCGTCCTCTTTATAAAAGACGAACTTTCAATGAGTCGGATTCCATTAAAGTGAAGCCGAAGATCTGACTATAACCCTTTCTGCATTTTTATAGAGCGGTCAGCATGTTACAACGCCATCTGCTGTCTCGCTGTAATAATTCGCTTGTATGCATTATTTATATTCAAACTCGAAACCGCTCCATACCGGGACTCCCGTATATTCCTTCAGCTCCTCCTCGCCGTTCAACGCGCGTACTGCGCCGGATGCCAGAGCTTCCATTTCAAAATCTCCGCCGTATACGATAAACGGCGCAATCCATCCTGCATACTTCTTCACATTTGCAATAAAATCTTCATCATTCGATACGCCGCCGGTCATTACGATCGCATCTACTTTGCCTTCCATCACACATGCATAAGAGCCGATGTATTTGCCGAGCTGGTAAGCAAAGTTCTCATATACCAGCGATGCCCACTGATCTCCCTTTTGAATCCGCTCTTTGATCTCCAGCATATTGTCGGTGCCGAGCAGTGATACTAAGCCTCCGGTCTTACTGATTTTCTCTTTCATCTGTGCCAGTGTATATTCACCCGAATAGCACATCTTTACTATAGGCATCAGTGGCACATATCCGGAACGGTTTGGAGCCATAGGCCCTTCACCGTTTAATACATCGTTGCCGTCCACGATCTTTCCCTGCTTCTGCGCGGTAATGGACAGGCCGCCGCCTACATGACAGACGATAAAATTACCTTCTTCATATTTTTTATCCAGTTCTTTTGCCGCACGCATTGCGACTTCCTTCTGATTTAGGACATGTACATGTGACTCACGGTAGATGCCCTTGATGCCTGTCACCCTTGCCACATCTTCGAATTCATCCACATCCGGCGGATTTACAAGATATGCAGGCTTGCCGCTTTCTTTTGCAAACGCGTCGATAATCTGCGCTCCTAATATCGCCGGATGCTCCATCAGACGGCCGGACGTACAGTCTTCTAAGATCTTATCATTTACCGGGAAAATTCCGCCTGGTGTAGATACCAGTCCGCCCGAATATGCTGCAAATGCATCCATATCCTTGATGTCAATATTATTTGCCTTTAATTCTGATAGAATTGTCTCTACGCGGTATGGCTTCTGCTCACTGACACGCGCAAAGGTCTTTAATTTCTGCGGATCATGCTGTACATTTGCCTTGAACAGGCGTTCTTCTCCGTCAAATACTGCCAGCTTTGTGGAGGTAGAGCCTGGACTCAATGTAAATATTTTATATCCCATGTCTGTTATTTTCTCCTTACTTTTACTCTAAGGTTTACTTAAAAGTTCCATCGCGAAACGATTTAATCATTATGCATTAGCTGCTGCAATAATCACCATAGCAATATCTCCTACGATTTCCTCCACGCTTGCTCCTCTGGAAGAATCCGCCACTGGTTTTGCAAATCCGCTCAATGTATGGCCATAGCCTTTTCCCTTTGCAAACAGCTGAATCATCTTTATCCCGATATTCGCCGCATTCAGCTCCGGAAAGATCAGTATGTTTGCTTTTCCTGCCACTTCACTCGGACGGTTTACCTTCTTGGCAGCCACCTCCGGCTTGATTGCAGAATCCAGCTGAAATTCTCCGTCGATCTTTAAGTCCGGGCGGCGTTCCTTCGCGATACGGATCGCTTCCAGAATCTTATCCACACTTGAAGCTGTACCAGAACCGCACGTAGAAAAGCTCAAAAACGCACATCTAGGCTCCCACCCCATCAATGCATGGATATTATCGCAGGAAGCGATAGCAATCGACGCCAGCTCGTCTGCCGCAGGCTCTGGGTTTAATCCACAGTCTGCCAGCGCGATTAAATTGCCCTCTGGGCCTTCAAAATCCGGTATTTCCGTCAGTGCAAAGATCGAAGGCACATCTACGCCGTCCTGCATCCCAATACACTGCTGCGCACATAACAGCACATCTCCGGTCGTATTGACATGTCCGCAGAAAGTCCCGTCTACATCACCGACTGCTTCTAGAATCATGGCGTAATACATCGGATTTTTCATCTTCCGCTTGGAGCCTTTTTCAGAAAGCATCAGCTTTGGATAAGACATATAACGTGCGACAACCTCATCCTTTTTCGCTTCATCCGTAATGTCCACAATTTCCATTCCTTCTAAAGAAACACCAGCTTTTTGTGCCGTTTCACGAATCACTGCCGGGTCATTAACCAAAACAGGAGTTCCGATTCCTGAATCCAGTACCTGCCTTGCTGCCAGAAGCGTCTTTTCCGCCTCACATTCCGGCAGTGCAATCCGTTTCGGGTTCTGTTTTGCTTTTTCAATCAGATTCTCAATTAAAGTCATTGAAACATATTCCTCCTTTTCTTTTTCATATTTGCAGCATGATGCTTTTTCGAAAGCTTTCACTGATTTCTGCTTACATCCCCGACTGAGCTGCCGCAAAAGCTACTGCATAATCTTCTTCATAAGAAAGTGAGATCAGAATATCCGTAATCCCCATCTCCTGCGCTTTCTGCTTTAAATCCCCATAAAGTATTACATATGGAACCCCGTACTCATTATTCAAAATCTCTATTTCAGACATTAAAATATGCTGCGGTGATATTCCAAGCGATTTAAACACTGCCTCTTTTCCCGCGAACCTGGTCGCATAATAATAAAAAGGCAGCTCCCTTTTTTCAGCTTCTTCAATCTCTCTGGCCGAATATGTCCTTTCCAAAAACGGATCCCCTGCTTTCAAATATTCGCTTGAAATATGCTTCATATTTAATATGTCTGTTCCTACCCCTTTTATCATATCTGCCATTCTCACGCACTTAGCTGCAACAATAAACACCTTATGGTCTGCGCATCTACTGCGCAGACCAATCTATACTGTCAACCCTAGTTTTATTTCATTAACAGCATACATAATCCTGCTTTATATTTTGGCGGAACTACCAGCGCCTTCATTAACAGCACACATAATCTCCTGCTTTATATTTTGGAAGAACTACCAGTGCCTTATTAACAGCACACATAATCTCCTGCTTTATATTTTGGTAGAATTACAAGTGCCTTCATTAACGGCACACATAATCTCCTGCTTTATATTTTGGTGGAATCACCGGCACTTGTATAAAGGATTCATACTTGCCGCCTGTATAAATAATCTGGCGCCCATGATTGTCTGCATCCCATGCCAGCGGTTCAAACCATCCCTCACGGATATAGCGTCCCGCGATCTGAATACGCAGCTTCTCTCCCTTATGCCAGATACGTGAGGACGGCACGATTTCAATATCTACCGGCACGATCTCACCCGGCTGTACTTTCAGCTCGCGCTTATGTGCCATAACCGGCTGCACCATTACACCTTTAACAATCTGAGACTCTTCCTTGCTGATCTCACGGTGAGAGATTCTGCACTTGCCCCATGCACCCGGATGCGGCTCGTTTAATGTATACCATGGAATCCAGTTGCCGTCTGCGTCTGCTTTCTGGATATTGATAAACATATCCATATCATTATACGATTCTGCTGCTACAAATAAATGCAGATACATGTATCCTGTCAGCTCGGTATCCTCATTAAATACCATATCGAACTCTACCTCTTCGGTATTGCCGTCATATGCGACACTGCTCTCTACAGATACCGGTGTGTCATGCATGGTCAGGTTCTTAGGATTGGAAGCATCCAGATAATATTTCTTATATTCTGTCCTCTTAAGAGGAAATTCATTTTCTGCGCGGCGCGTCTGATAGTCACAGTCATATGCATCCATGACATCAATCCGTACCTTTGGTGTCATTTCCCAGCCATTATGTATATCCTTTAAGTATCTGTCATAGAAGCGCTTTAAGTCTTCCAGATTTTCCGGTGTATAAGTATCCGGCCACTCAAAGTCACGGTGTGCACGCAGCCATTTTCTCTTGGTCTTTGCCTTGCGGAATGCCTGGATAGAACCTCTTAAATGGAAATGCGAAAATCCTGCTGTCTGATATACCGGCACTTCTACCTTCGAGAAATCCGGACGCTTGTCTTCCCAGTATCCGTTTATCAGAGGATATTTTTCCGCCATATCTACCTGACTGTCAACTCCGCCGGTGCCAGTTACCTGCGCAGAGATAAACTTATTAAAGGAAAGCGCCGGCACGCCGCCTTCATAGAAGGACTCACGATAAAGATCTGTCGTGCATTCCCATGGCGCGATACATTTTAAATGCGGCGGCTGCATAGCTGCAATTCCCCACTGATGCATTGCTACGCCGGAGTTTCCTGCCATGCCGACATTGCCGTTGCACCAATGCTGCGTGCCGATCCACTCTACAAAATCATAACCGTCTTCCCTGTCCTGATGGGTAAACATATGTACATTTCCTTCCGAATGGCCTGCGCCGCGCACGTCCACGTTTGCTACCGCATATCCCTGATAGCACCAGTACATCGGATCCGGGGATTCGAATTTTGCAAGCTTAGATACTGTGTGAGGCGGAACACCCATGATCTGCCATTCGCTCATGCCCTCGCCCGGACGCTTGCCGAACCATGACCATGATACAATAACCGGATACTTCTGGCTCTCATCCTTCGGACGGAAAATATCTACATAGATCGTAACGCCATCACGCATCTTGACTGCCACATCCTGTTCACACAAAATACCAGGTGCCGCTTCATATGTACGCTGATTAAATGCCGGGCAGAATCCCTGTCCCATACGCGCCATAGGATCGTCAGAAGCAGCCAGATCTACATTCGGGTCTACCGATACCGGCTTTCTTGCCACCATATAGACAGCTTCTAATTCTTCACCTTTGAATGTCTCCTTCAAAGTAAAGCGCTCACGTGCTGCCAGCTCATCATCATGGTCTGATTTTACAGATGTACTTTCTGCTTCAGAAGCCGCTGCAGCTGGTGCTGCCGGTGCTGCATTCTCGATGGTCTCACCCAGACACTCCGTCACTACATAATCCACTGCCGCACCAATCGTAGCCTGACGGCGGAATTCCATATAAGGAATCTCAATGTCAAATTCATCCTCTAAATAAGTGGTAATCTGTGAATACTGCACACTCTTTGCATTAAAATCTTTCGCGAACTCTTTTTCTCTCGTAATATCGGATGCTGCTACCTGAAACAGCCCAGATGCACGCTCTGCCAGCTTTTCAAGCACTTCCACCTGACGCGGCGTATACTCTGCCGCAGGAGCTGTCTGTGACGGCGCTGCCACAGTCCCTGCCAATGCTGCATCACAGTCGTCCTCTTCATCCGGTGCTTCTCCAAGGCACTCTGTCAGGACAAAGTTTACCGCCTCTCCGATCGTCTTCTGGCGGCGGAATGACATATACGGAATCTCTGTGTCAAATTCATCCTCCAGATAGGTCGTGATCTGTGAAAAATGTGTGGATTTTGCGTTGCAGTCCTCTGCAAAACGTGTTTCCTGCGTTAAATCTTCTTTGCTTTTGCCAAACAATGGCGCTGCCCGTTCTACGAGCTTTTCAAAGATTTCCTGTTTCATGCTCATTTGAAATATCCCTCCATCTTTTTCTTTTATATCTACGGAGCCATGCTCCTGCTGCTTTCTAATTTGGATTTCTATTACTCCTGCACCTTATTTGATACAGCCCCTACTGCTTCCATCACCATGCGGATTAAGAACGGAATTACAATTACAATGATACATGCAAATCCAAGATAGCTATACCCCTTGCGCACCAGCGGAAGCAGACCGAACTGGGCTATAGAAAATGTAGCCAGCGTACAGATCAGTGCCGTCACAATCGTCCGCATACGATGCTTCGATGCAGCCGTGCCTGAATCTTCTCTTTTTTCAAGTCCTGTTACCACACGGTTTACAAACCCGGTAATCATATTAACACCTGAAAATACAGAGCCTACAATAATAAGCAGTGATACCATCGGTGCCAGCACACCCGATGCCACGCCGCACTGCGCGAACAGCAGCGTATAGACCGAATACTCCGGCAGCTGCGGATTCATCGAAACTGCCAGAAGACCTACCGCCACTAAAGAAATGATTACTGCATTGATAAAAAATCCATACAGCATACTTGTAAAGCACTGTTTTTTATCAGTAAATTTCTGTGCGTGCTGTACATACAGCCCAACCGATGCAATATGATACGCACCATACAGATTGCAGTACCACAGCGCACTCCCCACAGAACCGCTTTCTGTCGAGCCGACCGGAAGCGTTCCATTCATCATCTGGGAGACTGCATCACAGATGCTGCCCCACTGCGCAAAAATATTCGGCACAAAGACACATAACACACCAATAATTAATATGTAAGAAACCATCGTCGCCGCCTTGCGGATCATGTCCGTATTACACAAAGACACGCCAAAAATAAACACTCCTACGATCGCCGTACATGCCAGATATGGAATTCCTGTCAATTCATTCAGTGTGGAGCCTCCGGTTGCAAACGCAATGGAAGGTGAAAGCAGGATCAGCATAAAATACACTGCCTCATAGAGATTTGAAAAAATGAAACGAAACTTTCCATAGAACTTATCACAAAAGTCACGATAATTTGCCGTCTTATTATCATAGGCAAACCGTAAAGCATACCATTGAAATACTGCCTGATAGAGCTGCGCCAGCGCCGGCGTAATCAGGCACCAGATGCCGAAATTAATAAAATACTGGTACAGCTGCGTTCCGGATGCAAAACCGCCTCCGAACTGACTGGTAAACCAGACAAATCCTACCCCCAGAGCAATCTGGGTACTGCTGCTTTTCTTATCCATAGCAACGTCATCCTCCTCGCATATAAGCACAAAAACAACCGCTGTCCACATCAGGGCATTCCTGACAGCCTGCCGATTCACTGAGACTCAGATCAGGCTGTATGATAAATACACCACCTGCTTTTTTTCTATAATCATAGGCTCTGGTACAATTAAAATAGCAGTAAAAACGCAGCTTTTTTGTACTGTTTTTAAACAAAATTCAAACAAATCACCCGGCTTAAAACTTTATTGTTGTATAAACTGTAGATTTCTGAAGCCCGTATTGCTTTCTTTTCAAACATTTTATATAATAATATAAAAATTAACAATGTGACACAATCTAAAAAACCAGAAAAAAACAAGCCCAAAATTGTGTTGCAGCACAAAGCTGCAAAAGTCACCTGAAAGGATAACAGAATGACAATATCTCACTTTAAAGAACAGCTCTCTCAGCTGCCAATGAAATACAGACAGCAATCCACCCAGAAGACTGCCGAGGCCGATAAGCTGCATGAAGCCCACAAGACTGCCGAATCTGACAAACTGCATGATGCTCAGAAGACTGCTGAAGCTGACAAGCTGCATGAAGCCCACAAGACTGCGCAGATCGTAGCCGGCAGTATCTTCAGCAGATCCGAAGAGGAAATCTATACCTTTATGCCTTTTTCCAAAGATGCTCCCCTCGAACCGCATATTCTATACATCGGCTGCAGCACAGACCTGCTCCTGCACGAATCCAAGCTGACGATCAACTTTCTATGCCTGCTGGACAGCCCGGAACAAATAGTTTCAGAATGCACAAAACACTATCCCAATGCCAATTTTATTTTCATTATCTGGGATCATAACCTGTCAAAGCAGCCGGTTTATGATACTACCACCCGCGTTTTCCTCGCGGAAAACCGCTATACCAGCCAGATTAACCGACTGGTAGCCGCCTCAAATACCAACCGCGGGCTGCAGTATCTCATTGACGAAGCCTATAGGATCAACAAGTCTCCGATCATCGTCATGGACTCCAGCTACCGGATTCTCGCCATGTATGGAGACCTCCCGGCGGATGAAATCTTTGATTTAAGCGCACAGCGCCAGCTAGGCTACATAACAGAACACAACCTGGAACGTATGAAGCGTGATAAAATATTCGAACAGCTCCGCCATTCCGATACCAACCTGCACTATGGCAAAGCTTCCGATTCAGACTTCTTCTGGGCGGATACTCTGGTCTATATCCACGGCATTGAAGTCGCTGAAATCGGCGTTATTGAATACGACCACCAATTTACGAATTATGACTTTGAATTCATCCACTTTTTAAGCCAGCTCGTCGCATGGGAAATGCAGAAAAAAAATTTTTCAACTCCTCATCACAGTCAGATGCACAGTATATTTTTATCAGAACTGTTAGAACAGCGGCTGATTAACCCAAAGGCAGTCGAACTGCGCAGACGTATGCTGGGATGGAGCGAACCGAAGTTTCTTTACATTTTATCCATCTTTTCGTCCGCGCAGCAAAGAGATTTTCTCAAGAAAGCCGAGGTTTTCTCCGCGCAGCTGTCCCGCCTGATGCCGAACTGCCATTGGACGATCAAAGGAGATCACCTTGTGCTTATCATTATGAAGGACAATCATCTCCTAGATGAATTCCTTCCCCACTCGCCGCTGTCCGAACGGCTGAAACGCAGTAAGATGTACGGCATATTAAGCAACTGTTTTTCGAATCTGTCAGACGCGAAAAAATACTATGAACAGACACTCAACGTGAAAGAATACAAGACTTATTTTTCCCCTGATACGCCGATCAGTTTTTATACCGACTTTTACATTTACCATATAGCTAAAATAATATCTGAAACAAATGAGCTAAAAGATTTCTGTCATCCGCTGATCCATGAAATACAGTCATATGATAACGAAAATCATACAAATTATCTGGAGACACTTGCTGAGTATCTGACGCATATTGATAACCCTTCACTGTCTGCACAGAATTTATGCATTCATAAAAATACGTTTTTTTATCGGATGAACAAACTGAAAGAACTGTTTTCTGTTGATTTAAAAGACGGCATTGAGCGTATGAAGCTGCTGCTTACGATTGAATTTATGAAACTGGAAAAATAGAAGATTTATAGACAATCCAGACTTTATCTGATACAATTTTTTGCAAGCGGACTCTTTATCAGCAAAAAACTATAAAAAGAGAGGTATAAAATGAAAAATCATATCAAACACAGCCTTATATTCACTCTGTCTATACTGGTCCTTGCAGCTGCCGCCATTCCCAGCACACAGGCAGCTGCCGGTGCTTCACGTGCTAAAACAACAGCTCAGACCGCTGCTTCATCCAAATCTGCGGACAGCCAGACATTCTGTCTGGATGACCAGCGCTTGCTCCCGGATTTTGAGAATACCGAGGATCTTTTTGCCGGTTATGTCAATCAGGTCTTTCATTCAGGCCGCTCTACCGCTTCACTCAAAAACATGAATGTCGCAAGACGGCTGACCGGACAAAACAAAATTATCTACCGTTTATTAAAAAACGAAATCTCGAAAGTCGCTGACGGTACACGCAGCTCGACAGAATTCTCCATTTCTGTAAGCCGGCTGCTTGACAAAACCGAATATACAGCTGCTGAGCTAGGGCTTTCAAGTACTTCCACAAGAGAACAGATCATCAACGCCATGGAAAATAAAATATTTAATTTTTCTCTCAATACAGTTATGAATGCCCTGATCTTTGACAGTCCATATGAACTGTACTGGTTCAGCAGGACGGAATCCACTATGCAGTCCGGTCCCGAATACATGGTCGATGAAGCTGGCGGCATATTCTTTCCAACAGATGCCACGATCAGCTTCCTGCTGCCAGTAGACAACACATACGCCGCAGGCACATATACAGCAGATACCTCAAAAACCAGAGCGGCCACAATCGCGGCCGCAAATGCAAAAGCTATCGTAGCTGCTGCCTCCGGTAAGTCCGACTATGAAAAATTATCCTACTATAGACAGCAGATCTGTGAGCTGGCCTCTTACAATGACGCGGCTGCAGCAGGCTCTGTATCTAACGGCAGCCCGTGGCAGATGATCTATGTATTTGACGGCGATCCATCCACAGACGTCGTCTGTGAGGGATATTCAAAAGCATTTCAATATCTCTGTGATGAAACAATATTTTCCAATGCAAACATCAACAGTTACATAGCAGACGGTACGCTTCAAAGCAGCAGAGGCGCCCAGCCGCATATGTGGAATGTCGTTCACATGGGAAGCGCCGGAAATTATCTGGTGGATGTAACCAACAGTGATACCGGCTCCATCGGCTCAAACGGCAGGTTATTCTTAACCGGCTATACATCCGGTAACTCCCAGAGCGGATATACCATACAAATTCCTGCCGAAATACGTACAGAGGGGAATCTTATATATACCAGACCGGAAGTGTCTATCGTCTATCAATACTCTGATGATCTGCACAGCTTTTATACTGCCGAAGAACTGGCGCTTGCACAGGGCGGCATTCTACGCCCAGAGCTTGTCTTAGATAACGAAGCTCATTCTCATGCATATGAGACATCCTTTTACTGGTCTGACAGCCTTGAACAATGCAGTGTGTCTCTCGTCTGCAGGACAAATCCTGCACATACAGTATCAGACCTTGACTGTAATGTAACATCACAGATGAAGACTCCTGCAACCTGCATAGCAAAAGGCACTGCGGTCTATACTGCCCGCGCATCCTATGAAGGCACAGAATACAGTGACACAAAACAGCGTGAAACCAACATAGACCTGTCAAACCATACCGGCCGCACACAGATTCGATATGAAAGAGCTGCTACAGCCACACAGAATGGATATACCGGAGATACCTACTGCTCTGACTGCGGAAATCTCTTTGCAAAAGGCGATATCATTCCAGCCACAAATGCACCAGACAATGTGACAGATCAAAACTCCGGCACATCAGGCAATACACCGGGCAGCACGTCCGGAAATACTGCGACAGATAAGGACTCTGATCATACATCAAGCGGCACGACAGACACATCAGACAATACACCCGATCAGAATTCCGGCAATTCATCGAACAACGCACCGGCCCCTTCGGACAATACAGCTGATCAGAATTCCGGCAATTCATCAGACAGCATACCGGACTCTTCCGGTAATACTGCCGCAGATCTGCTTGAAAAAATATCAGCAAAAAAATCTACTGCTACGATAAAAAAAGGAAAGAAAATACAGTTCCAGATTAAAAATCTGGATGCAAAAATGGTTAAAAAAATAACCTATAAATCTTCCAAAAAATCTATCGCCAAAGTATCAAAAAATGGCAAAATAACAGGAAAGAAAGCCGGAACCGCAGCTATAAAAGCCAAGATAACATTAAAAAATGGAATGAAGAAGACTGTATCTATGAAAATAAAGGTACGCAGCTGACCGCTCCCGGAAGCCTCTGTCAGCCAGAGCGGATATACGAGCATAACTCGCGGCTGTCGCAGAAATTAGAATTTTGTACTGACTGATTCGCGTCAGTGCAAGGCAAAATTTCGACGGCGATGTGAGCCCATTGACTAGAAATTTTAACGCAGCAATGGCGTGAATCAGTCTGTAATAAAGTCTAATTTCTGTCCGGATGGAGCACTAGAGCGTGTTTGAAAAATATTTCATATGGAGATCTATTATATATGATACAAAAATTAAAAACTCAGGATTTTGATAACGTATACCGTTTAATGGAGCAAAGCTTTCCTCCTGATGAACGCCGCACCTACACAGAACAAAAATCACTGCTGTCTAATCCGCAGTATTGTATTTATATTCTGCCAGATACAGCTGCATCCAATATAAAAGCTTTTCTTGCAGTGTGGACATTTAAAGATTTCGTATTCATTGAACATTTTGCGGTAAACCCGCTGTACAGAAACAGCGGTATCGGTTCTGCCATGCTGAAAGAAGCCGTACAGCAGATCCCATATATGGTCTGTCTGGAAGTAGAACTGCCCGTTCAGGAAACTGCAAAAAGGCGTATAGGCTTTTATGAAAGAAACGGTTTTTTCCTAAACCATTACCCATATATGCAGCCTCCCATCAGTGACGGGCGCTCTCCGATTCCTCTTCTTATCATGACAAACCAAAATGCTATTTCAGAGAATAGATTTCAAGAAATTAAGAACACATTATATAAAAACGTATATCATGCTTCAGATTCCATGTAAAGTAATTTAAAATGCTTTACCATCGGCCCATGCTATACAGCAGCATTCCAGACAGGGTGTTACATTTTGGCAGGCCGGACGCTATTGCAAAGCTTATCAAAAACAGCTCCCCTCACCCGGCATCCGGCTATCCATAAATACAACACCCGATCTGAACTGTTACATACAGCGTGGTCATGGCATAGGTGCGAACAGCAGCATATTATCCCTCTGCCTTACGAAACATACATCCCTGCCGACTCCCTCACCAACAGACGGCACGGAAGCTCCAGCCGCACACACTCCTGATGCCCGCCCTGAAGACGGTCTTTCAGCAGCACTACTGCCAGATGCGCCATATCTCCTTTCGGTATCTGTATCGTCGTCAGCATCGGCGATACTCGTACCGCTTCCTCAATATCATCAATGGAAATCACCGCCGGACGGTAAACATCTCTGCGCCTCCTGCCATTCCAGTCCTTCATCGCCGAAAGCAGCCCTAATGCCGTCACATCGTTGGCACAAAAAACAGCCGTTGGCGGCTTTTTCATCTCTGCCAGCCGTTCAAAAGCACGATATCCTTCCTCCCTCGTCTGATTGGTTGACACGATATAATCATAGATCATCGAGATCTTATGCTTTGACAAACACTCATAATAACCGTTGTACCGGGCTTCCATCGTGCAGTCTCCGACATATGCAATGCTCACATGCCCCAGCTCCAACAGATATTCTACAGCCATAACAGCCGCCTGCGCACCATTGCACGTAATCTCGTCCATACGATAATCCATCGGATTACGGTCAATGGCGGCCACGCCCTTATATTTGCGCAGCAGCACATCCGCCGTCGCTGCCGGACATTTCCCAAGTATTAAGAGCCCATCCGACCGCGTTCGGCTGACATCTGCACCCGCTGCCGGAACATCTGTCACATGCATGACTTTACCCAGCATACAATTCTGCTTATGACACTCCGTCTCAACATATCGAAACATCTCCGCAAAAAAAGGGTCTTCTTCCAGAGAACGAAACCTTGCCAATAAAATATCAATGATATACCGCTTCTGCCCTCCTGCCGGCATCTGGCCGGCGCCCATCTTCAGCATTCTGGCATTCTGATTCGGCACATATCCAAGCTCTCTGGCCGTCTGCCGAATCCGGTCCGCCAGCTCACGGTTCTGACACTGGTAATCCGCATGATTTAATACTCGTGATACAGTTGCGACAGATGTACCTGTTTTTTGTGCTATTTTTTTAAGTGACATATACGATTATCTCTTTCTTGACAAACATTACAACATCTCTCTTTATCAAATCCCTGACTCGCAAATACGTGGATACAATTTTTTCACTCTGAAGGAATGCGCCTTTGTCTTTTTATCATAGCCGATACCGACACCCAATACCCGTCCGGTATTACGAACCAAGAGGGAATCCGGCTCTTCGCCAAAGGCGAACTTTCCATGTGCCTGATTCCGTTACAGTGAAGCCGAAGGCTTAACTGTAACGTCAAAGGAGAACAGTTCAGCTCCGTACTTTGCATTTGCTGCAAAATACGTAAGTATATGCAGATTTTGCCAAGAGGGCATCTGGCCCCTCGCCAAAGGAGAATTTTCAATGAGCCGGTTGCTGTTATTTTTGCATTTTCTTACTGGCGCAGCAGCCCTCTCTTGCGCAGAATATGATTCTCTACGCTGGAAAAGATTCCCTTGTCAATCATAATTCCAATGATAATAATTGCCAGCATAACCGTCATAACCTGATTAATGTCCGCCAGGTCACGTCCCATCATCAGTGTGTAACCCAGTCCGACCGACGCAGACATCACTTCTCCCGACATCAGCGCCCTCCATGCGAACGACCACGCCTGCTTGAGTCCTGCCACGAAAGACGGCAGCGCCGCCGGAAAGATGACCTTTACATACATCCTGCCCGCAGAAAGCCCCATCGTCTTTGCCGCCCGGATATAAATCGGCGGCACTTCCTTAATGCTGCTCTCGACAGCAAGTGATATACTAAATACCGACCCCATCACAACTACGAATATGATCGCGCTTTCCTGCAGACCGAACCACAGAATCGCAAACGGCACCCAGCAGATGCTTGGAAGTGTCTGGATTCCCAGCAGCAGCGGCTTTAGGTTTGTGGCAAGATACGCAGAGTTCATAATCAAAATGCCAAAAAACACACCTACAACCACCGATATGGCAAAGCCAATCAGCACACGCAGCATACTCTTTGCCACCGCAGCAAATAAGACACCGTTTGAAATCAGCTTGCCGGCGCTTTCCAGCACGCCTGCCGGATAAGGAACCGCATAAGGCTTTGCCCATTCAAACCAGTCGGTAGCTGCCACATACAGCAGCTGCCAGACCAGAATCAGTCCTATAAAAAACAAAACACTTCCAATTATTTTACGCAGCTTCATTTCGATTCCTCCTGTGAGTTGTCAAATTCATCCTCCACACTCTTTCTCGCGCTCAGGCTGACCTTGCTTAAAATCTGCTTGCGAAGCGCTGTGAACTCCGGTGCTTCGATATTCCTTGGACGTGCAAACTCAATCGGTACGATTTCCTTAATCTGTCCTGGATTCTCAGCCATGACAACGACACGGTCCGCAAAGTAAATCGCTTCTTCTACGCTGTGCGTCACATAAAGAATCGTCTTTTTCGTCTTTTCCCAAATATTCTCCAGCTCTGCGCGCAGGATATGTATCGTCTGCTTATCCAGAGCTGAAAACGGCTCATCCATTAAAAGCAGCTTGCCATCAAGCGCCAGCGATCGCGCTAAAGCTGTCCGCTGCTTCATGCCGCCTGAAATCTGATGAATCGGATAATCTTTATAGTTCCACAGCCGCACCATCTTTAAATATTTTTCCGCAATCCGCTTCTGCTCCGGCTTTGGAAGCCCCGCCGCATCAAGCCCGAACATGACATTCTGCTCCACATTCAGCCACGGATACAGAGCCGCCTCCTGAAACATCACCACACGGTCTGCCCCTGGGCCTGTCACAGGCTGGCCATCCAGCATAATCGTGCCGGATGTCGGCGTATCAAGCCCCGCCACAAGATTCAAAAGCGTTGACTTTCCACAGCCCGAAGGCCCTACAATACAGATAAATTCACCCTTTTCCACCTCAAGCGAAATATCCTGCAGCGTCTCTTTTTTTGTATCCTTAAATATCTTGCTAATTGAATTCAGTTGTAAATACATCGTCTTCCTCCGGCACCTCGCTGATAAATCCCTCGTCCTTGCTGATCTGCGCGAACTTCATAATTGCTTCATGATTCAATTCTGTATCAACAGTCATCCTTGTAAACGCATTCTTGATAACTTCTCCGTCCAGTGCCTTTCCGGTAGCCTCTTCAATTTCTTTATTTACGATCGTAAGCGCTTCATCCATATTATCATTAATGTACAAGGCAGCTTCTTCATGCGCCTCTAAAAATTCTTTTACTAAATCCGGATGTGCATCCATAAAATCCTTGCTGGCTACCACAACAGCCGTCGGATAGTTACCCTCTAAAAATACTTCGTTATAATCCAGCATTACTTCTGCATTTCCATTATTTTCGATCGTCGTACCCCAAGGCTCAGGCACTAATGCGGCATCTACGCTTCCGTTGTCCATAAGGTTCAAAATATCGGCATTCGAGCTGGCATTGACTGTAACATCGCCTCCTGCATCCACAGTTTTCAATCCATTATCCGTCAAAAGGCTGAGCAGGCATAAATGTTGCGTATTTCCAATCTGCGGCACTGCAATTTTCTTGCCGGATAAATCCGCCAGAGTCTCTATGCCAGAATCTTTTCTTTTTAATAATACTGCACCTGCATTCGTCACATTTGAAATAATCTTTACATCACTGCCGGATTTTACGTTTGCACTTAATGCCGGTACAGGCCCGATATAGCCCAGGTCGATCTCTCCTGCAAAAATGGCTTCTGTCTCAGCAGGCCCCGCATTAAAAGAAGTCCAGCTGACATTGCACTTTCCTTCCCATTTTTCTTCCAGAGTCTTTTTATTTTTCATAATCAGCGCCTGTGTATGGGTAATATTTGGAAAATACGCGACACGCACATCCACAGTCTCCGCGGATGAACCGCTGTCGCCTTCCTGATCATCCTGGCTGCCCTGGTTATCCTGACTTTCCTGCTGACTGCCTTTATCGGCATCTGTGCTGCCGCACGCAGATAATGCCAGTGCACCTGAGAGAAGTATACCTGTGAGCAGTTTCTTTATAATTGTCTTTTTCATGATAAAAAACCTCCGTTTTCTATTTTATGGCTTTATTTATTCAACGTAGGCATTCTATCATAAAAAATTGATGTAAATACTGCAAATATTGAAAACGTTTTCTTTCTTAAATTCATTATTTCATAGGTACAAATAACATATTTATGGATTTGTCTTAGTTTTTATTGAAATAAATGAAAACGTTTTCTATATAGTTTATCAGTTATTCATGAATTCCATACGGATACAGAGCTGCTGCAGATGATTGCGCCGCCTATGTGATTCTCTGAAGCAACGGCTCTCTGACCTTTCCGGCATACAATGTTCCTGCCCCTCCGCCCTTTATAATGTCATAGAGTACTTCGGGATTTTCTCATATGTGATAATTGTGTTTATGCCCTGTGCGGCAGCTCCTAATATTTGCAAAAAAACGTCTGTATGGAATACGAAAAATTGCAGATAAAAACGGACGAACTGAACCCTATGGCAGCTCTATGAGACAAATCATTTATTCTATTGGAAAAGGCTTTTTTAGAAAATCAACCACTTTGTACTAAACTGAAACAATACGGATGGCGGCTGCCATTCCTCCGTCACCATAAGAAGGATATTTCAAAAAATCTTCAGAAGCTTTACTTAACTTTTGTTCCGCACCCAAAACATTTTGTATCTCGCTTTCCCACCCGTAAAGCCTTGACATAGAAACAGACTCAATCCCCAGTAAAGCATCCGCCATATTCTCATGGTATGCATTACTATGCTTTTCTATGATATACCGCATAAGTTCCAGTCTTTTCGACATGCTTTTCACATTCGCAGAAACAGGTGCAGTACGATAGTCGATCAACGGCTCTTCCACAATCCCAATATATGCAGATGACGAAGCCTCCAGTATGCTTAAAAAGAAATCCCAGTCCTCAAAACCAGAGCGCATGGATGTATCATAACCACCGCACTGCCTCCACGCCTCCCGCCGCAGAATATGTGTTGCCGGACAACAGTTACGTGATAAGAACGAAGCAATACTGCCGCCGCACGGACGCACAACCGCGTCCAGAACACCAAAAGTATGCAGCCATGACGATGCCGCAGCCATAGATGGAGCCTTTCGCAATATGCAGCTGACCTTCTCGATATATTGAGACTCCAGCCTGTCGTCTCCATCAAGAATCAGCACCATGGATGTCTGCACCATACTGATTCCTGTATTTCTTGCTGCTGATACTCCTCCATTCGGCTGCTCTATCACCGTAACCGGGACCGGCAGACTGCAATCTGATTGTATCTCCTTCAATATACGAATAGACGAATCATCCGTCGATCCGTCATCCACAATCAGAATCCTCTTAGGCAGCATTGTCTGGCTGCACAAAGAATGAACTGCCTCACGTATCATCATTCCTTGGTTGAAGCTGGTAATGACAGCTTCTACATCTTCTGCAGTATCAAATTTATGATTATTCATTATAATTCCCTCGTACTTTTCGCACCCAATGTCATAGAACTCACTGGCTGTAAAAAATAACATTTCCTCTCTATTTTGTTTGTTACTTTTCATATCCAATATCATGAACTTAACGACCTGCTGGACAATTCTATGAAATCATGCAACTGTTCAGATAAAGTGTTACATTGCGGCTTCGCGGACGCCGGGTGAGGGGAACTGTCCCGTCTTCCGGCGACGTTGGGAGAATGCTTAGAAGCCCTTAGCATTCTGTTCAATAAACAGGCGGCGAAGCCGCAGCGGCACCTTTAGCTTCCGGCCTTAGGCCGGGGCGGACTGGGTGCCGCGACCGTACGGTGCCACTGTGTAAACACAGAATGCTTAGGGATTCTTAGCATTCTGGAAAAGTCGCCAGAAGACGGGACAGCTCCCCTCACCCGGCGTCCGCGAAGCCACAATGTAACACCTTATCTGAATGATTACAAAATCTTAAGTGAATGCCATTGAAGGCTGAACTGTATCAACTTTTGTTTTCATATTTCAGCTTTTTCTTGACATAGCAGTTGATAGTCGTTATCCTATAATTATATCTCGGCATGTTAAAAAATTGTTTTCTGGTGATTCCAACCCACCACCAGAAAACAATTTCAGACACGACCGAGATTATTTCTTAAAGTCTATACGATCATATCAGACCACGAATGCTCAGTATGCAGCAGCTCATGCGCCTTATGAGACAGCGGACTGCCCAGATACCGGTCATAAAGCGCGATAACAGAAGGGTTTTCATGCGAGAAACGAAGCGGATTATTTTTATCCAGCTCATACAGCTTCGCACCGCGCTCCCCTGCCATTTCACGACCTTCTGTAATCGGCTGGCCGCCTCCGCCGGCACATCCGCCCGGACAGGCCATGACTTCTACAAAATCGTATTCTGCTTCACCGCTGCGTATTTTTTCAATCAGCTTTCTAGTATTGCCGAGTCCATGCACGACAGCTGCCCTGATTGGTATGCCGCCTATTTCTAAGCTGGCTTCTTTTATGCCGTCCAGCCCGCGCACAACCTGAAATGCATTCGGCTTTGGATTTTCTTTATTTAATACATAATAAGCTGTCCGAAGCGCTGCTTCCATAACACCGCCTGTCGCTCCAAAGATTACACCCGCTCCTGAAGCAATTCCAAGTGGAGAATCGAATTCTTCCTCTGGCAGGGTTGCCGGACTTATCAGCTCAGATCTAAGCAGACGGTCGAATTCCCTCGTCGTCAGCGCGACATCCACGTCATGTCCAGTTCCGGCATCATTCATATTCGGCATTGCACATTCAGCCTTTTTCGCTGTACAAGGCATAATAGATACACAGAAAATCTTATTCGGATCTACATCAAGCACTTCCCTTGCAAAATAAGTCTTTGCTACTGCTCCAAACATCTGCTGCGGAGATTTCGCTGTTGACAGCTGCTTTACCATATCCGGGTACTGGGATTTGATAAAACGCACCCACCCTGGACAGCAGGAGGTAAACATCGGCCATGTATAATCATCATGCTTCGTCATACGCTCGATCAACTCATTCGCTTCTTCCATAATCGTCAGGTCTGCACTGAAATTCGTATCAAATACATAATCCACGCCAAGAGCGCGGGCTGCTGCCGCCATACGTTTTTCCGTCGCCAGCTCCTCTGCCAGGCCAAGACCTTCGCCCCACGCTGCGCGCACAGCCGGTGCAATCTGTACTACTACTATCTTGTCAGGATCATGAACAGCATCCAGCACCTTGCGGACATCATCCCTTTCACGAAGTGCCCCAGTCGGGCAATGTGTGATGCACTGACCGCATACAGAACAGTCTGATTCAGCTATTTTCTTCATATTGGATACGCCGACGCTGGTACGCTTGCCGGTATTGACAATATCCCAGATATTCAAAGACTGCACCTTGTCACAGATCTGTACACAGCGCATACATTTGATGCACTTGCCGGAATCACGTATCAGAGGAAAACTCATATCCCATTCATGCTTCTCAAAATCCTGCTTAAAAGGCACATCATTAATATTCATTTCTGCACAAATTCTCTGCAGGGAACAGCTGCCGTTTCTCTGACACGCCGCGCATCTGAAATCATGCTGTGATAGAATGATCTGCAGATTCATCCTGCGGGCATAATGCGCTTTCAGGCTGCTGGTATAGACTACCATGCCTTCTTCAGCGATTGTATTGCAGGAAGCAACCAGCGTCTCTTTTCCTTCGATTTCTACACAGCAGATCCTGCAGGCGCCAATCTCGTTGAGATCCTTTAAAAAACAAAGCGTAGGAATTTTAATGCCGGCAGCTTCAGCTGCTTTTAATATCGTAGTGCCTTCCGGCACTTGTACGGTTTTATGATCGATCGTTAGATTTACCATTTGTCCTGTCTGCCTCCTCTCAATACGCCGCAGCCGTGACGATCACACCTAAGACAGCGGCTTGCTTCCTGTAATGCTTCTTCATCACTCATCGTATATTCAATACCTTCAAAATTATCTTTACGCGCCCATGACTCTTTCTCACCGAGATTCACACGGCCGCATGGAATCTTATCATTTAACAGCGGCTCTGGAATCTCCACGTCCACCGATACCGCATGATGGAATCCAAGGAACTCGTCAATATTCGCTGCCGCGATCTTGCCGGCCGCAATCGCCTTGATGACTGTTGCAGGGCCTGATACACAGTCTCCGCCCGCATACATTCCTACACGGTTTAACGCACCGGATTCATCTGCGCACAGCTGTCCCCACTTCGTTGCAATGCCTGCTTTTTCAAACGGCTCTGATACAATGTCCTGTCCGACCGCCATAATAATGACATCACTTTCCAGCCGTTCTTCTGTCTTATCCGCTTTTCTCGGAGCAGGCCTTCCGCCTCTGACCGGGCCAATAATCTGTGGCTGTACCCATAGCGCTCTGGCATCGCCGTTTTCATCCGCTTCGATACGCAGCGGCGCTTTTAAGGTAAGCAGCTCGATTCCTTCCGCAATCGCACCTTCTACCTCAGCAGGCAGCGCTGTCATATCCTCTTTTCGTCTTCTGTATACAATGCTTACCGTCTTCGCGTTCGAGCGGATCGCGGTTCTCGCACAGTCCATCGCAACATTGCCGCCGCCGACTACGATGACACGCTTTTCCGTAAAATCAGGATATTTATCGTCGCCAATCTCGCGCAGCATTTCAACCGCTGAGATCACATTGCCGCTGTCTTCGCCTTCCAGCTTCAGTTTCTTTTCTGCATGAGCGCCGATCGCAATAAATATAGCATCGTATGTATCATTGATTTCATTTAATTGTTCCGTACCGATATTTGTATTCAGCTGCACCTGCACGCCCGTAGATAATATCGCGTCTATGTCCTCCTGCAGCCTTTCCCGCGGGAATCGATAATTTGGAATACCATAGCGCAGCATACCTCCCAGCTGTGCCTTCTCTTCAAACACAGTCGTCTGATGTCCCATCAGCTGCAGGAAATATGCCGCTGTAAGCCCTGCCGGGCCTCCGCCTATGACTGCTACCTTCTTTCCGGCAGACGCTGCGCAGGCCGGTACAGACACCTCGCTGGCATTCGCTTTATCCATCACATAATGCTTGATGCCCCGGATATTGATCGAATCATCAATCATATTCCTCCGGCACCTCTTCTCACAAGGATGCTCACAAATCAACGCACAAGCTGTCGGGAACGGATTATCTTTACGAATCAGACGCACGGCATCTTCGCAACGTCCTGCGCCGGCCAGTGCAATATAGCCCGGAATGTCTACATTTGCCGGACACAGTGTCACACATGGAATCGGCTGTTCAAATGTTCCCGTACATTGATGATCTTTCACATGGGATATATAATCTTCCTTAAATCCTTCCAGTCCTGCCAGAACCATACGTGCCGACTCAAAGCCGATGGCACAGTCCGCAGAATTTTTAATATTGGTCGCTGCATGTTCTATCAAATCCAGTGTCTCCATTGTCGCTGTATTGTCCAGAACACTTTCCAGCAGCTCTTCAAGTATACCAAGCCCTATACGGCACGGTACACATTTCCCACAGGTCTGTGCATGGCAGACCTTTAAAAACGCCAGCTGCATGTCAACCGGACAGACACCAGGCGGGTTCGCGATAATTCGCTGTGTAAATTCTTTCATCAGTTTTTCTGTGGTAGAATCTACTTTGTCTGTAGAAATTACTGATAACCTGCTCATATCTTTCTCCTCATTTTTTAGAACGAAAGCTTTTTCTTCCGCGCCATATTCTTCAGTATTAGACCATATTCCAACACTCATTTCCCATTCTATCTGAAAATATACGCAAAAGCAACAAAAAAATCTAAAAACTTTGTGAATTATTTCACAAATACAGACAGCGGCTTAATATAGTAACACCCGATCTGAACAGCTGCCCAATTTATTGAGAGGAGGTCGTTACAGTTCAGTCCAGTACTTTGCCGTTTCTTCGCCAAAGGCGAACTTTCAATGAGCCGGATTCACTGTAACAGTTCAGATAGGGTGTTATATTTTGGCAAGCCGGACGCTGGGAGAGGGAATCCGCCCGGTCTGCCTGCGTCCGTTCCAGAATGCCACCCTGACCAGACACCTGCTGTCTGGTCAGGGCCAAAGAATGCGGCCTGCCATGCATCCGGCCCTTCACCAAAGGCGAACTTCCAACGGGCCGGATGCCGTTACTTTTTCAGCACAGCCTCTTTTGGCTGGGGCGTGTTTGAAAAATGCTTTCCGTGAGATGTACCCACAGGGCATGATATACTTCACACTTTGTACCCACAGGGCATGATATGGAGAATTTATCCCAAATTTATGAGGCATAGCGGGCTATGTTGATTAAATTGGGGATGAATTCTCCGCAAAGTGGGGAGTGCAGATCGCGGGAATGATTTTTCAAACACGCTCTAGGATGTGAAAAGTAACATTCACTGTAGCGGATGTATTATTAACAGTAATGAAAAGGTTGCACTCTGCTTTCAATAATGATAACATTGTTATAAAATACTTATAGGCGGCTTAACACAATGGCAGAAAAAAGACTTATGAAGAACTGGAAGCGCGCATCAGAGAATTGGAAGAAAAGCTGAAAGATCACAAAACTCGTGAATACAAGTCGAGACTGTTTAACTTTCTATTTGGCAGAGAGGAAAACAAACAATGGACGCTGCCCCTTTACAAGGCCATTCACGGCACCTCACATAGCGACCCTTCCTGCATCACCATAAATACAATCGAAGATGTGGTCTACATGGGCATGAAAAACGACCTTTCTATACTCGCGTCGGAAACAGTAAGCTTCTACGAATCTATAGAACTATACGAACAGCAGAGCTCTTATAGCCCGAATATGTCTATTCGTGAATTCATATACGCCGGAAAGCTTTATGACAAATACATTCATATAGGAAAGCTGAACCGTTATGGCAGACCCCTGATGCCTCTTCCTATTCCAAAACTCGTAGTATTCTACAATGGAAAAATGAAGCAGAGGACGAAGCTATTCTTTCTCTCAGCGATGCATTAAAAAAAGAAATTCGCCGTAATGTAACGAGCAAAAATAACAACATTAGAAAGGAATCAGCTGATGATGAAATAGAAAAATTTTCCGAGAAGCAGACCCAGATATTGAAGTAAAAGTCGGAATGGTCAACATTAACCACGGCCACAATCAAAAGCTCCTCTCTACATGCAGGCCGCTCGGAGAATATGCAGATGAGACAGCAGACGAAGCAGCTGTATAAAAAAGGCTGCTGCATTAAGGAAACAATATCATAAAAAACAGTATTTGTTTTCTGCCAAATACAACAGCCCTATTTTGATAAAATTTATATCAGAACAGACAAAATCTATTTAATTATTTGCCGCATAATACAAAGTCCTCTTTTCCACTAAATCTATAATATTAGCCATTAATACTGCTTTTTCTTTGTCGTTACTACACCTTTCAATCAAGTCTACCAATATACTGCCGCTCTCTGTTCTCTGTTCAAACCTGCAGCTTAATACAAAAGTGGTTTCCTGCAGCAGCTCAATATTATTTTCTATAATCTCGGCAAATTCATCATTTGACATTTTAATTCCGTTCTTCACATGAAAATATGGTATTCTCCCATCAGACCATATTCCTCCTAATGCATAGATCTTGGCATCCTCTGTATCAAAAAGAAGATCAGAATTCATTACACTTTCCCATAAATCCTCATAAAACTTTTCTTTATTACAATGACTCATAACTAATTTATTTAAAAGTCCATCAATCAAATCTGAATATTCATTACTATACTTTTTTAACTGCTGTGCTGTAAAATAAGCATCTGCTTCTTTCTCATTTGATGAATCTATATAATCAGCATTCTCAAGAAAATATCTAAAAGCAGCTTCCGATTCATCTGATTCTAAAATAAGACGATATATTACTGCTGCCTTATCAAACCTGTTCCCATCTGTACAACCCAAGTATTCTCGGATGTTGTGAATGAATTGTTCATTTGTTGTCTGCATAACATATCTTTCCTTTCAATTTTTGATCTATTTCTGTCGTTTGAAACTGTTTCATCGCGTTTTTTACAACAGACTTCCCATACACAATTATTATTCCTGTTCCTAATATCTATGAATGATTTCATTTTCGGATAAGATGCATTCATATTATCTTCAAAATTAGAAACTACCAGCAATTTATAGCCAGCCTGATCTCTGCTTTTGGCTAATTTTTCTTTATTCTTTTTTACTATATCAAGTACTCTTTCTCCCATTGTTCTTATATAATAACTTTTTTCTTTACCCATCGTCTGAGCTGAAATCAGTCCATCTTTTAATGCTTCATTGGAGATCTGGGAAATCCTCGCCGTTGTAACGCTGCATAACTGGGCTAATTTTTTATTCTGCAGCCCCGGAGATTCATTGATCGCGTTCAAAAAAGCGAATGCAGCATCTGCTTCATATTTTGAAGCTGTCGTATAACATTTCTGAGATGCTTCTTTCTTTTTCTTAATGCAGGACAGCATACTCAAGCAGCCCCAAATTCCCCCATATAAATAACTTTGTTCAGATGTCAGTGCCTCAAATTGTTGATACTGCCATATTTTATCCAATCGATCTAACAGCTGACCATAGGTCTGCCATTCTGTATCCTCCTGGCTTTCTACAAACCGTTCCGACATACGATCTAATATAAAAAACAGCATTTCATCTTCTATGTCCTTTTTATCATCAAAGCATTCTATGACTTCTTGAAAAATTTCTGATTTTTTCACGCTATCTCCTCCTTAACAATCACTTAACTATGATTATATACACTACTCTTTCGTATTTCAAGACTTTTTAAATTTTAATACCTTTTTGTCTTGTATTTGTAGTTTTTAATGCATACTGTAACTTAGTACAGCCTTTTGAAAGTCTTCTTCAAAAATAAAATATCTGAATTTACTTTCTAATTACATATTCTTACAGAATCTGCAGTAAATTGTCCGAATTTAAGATACGCATATCCGTTTTAAGATTAATATCCTTTTGACCTGTTCCATTGAAATCATAGCAAATTTTAAAAATACAGCCGCTTTCACAGCAGCCGCATTCCTGTTTATTCCTTTTCACATACTGATAGCTGGCCTCAATAACTGATCCTTTCTTTTGAGGAGCTGAAACGATTCCTATCTCATCTCGAAATTCCTCAAGATCCGAAAATACTGCACAACAATTAGCCATTGCAGCGCATGCTCTATGATTGCTCGAAACTATGGCATCGATCTGCTTTTTAAATCCTATATTTACAGAAGGACTCCATGCTGCAATTAATAAGAAACTTGTATTAAAAGCTTTGGCTAATTTTAAGCAGAATTCATTTACAGAAACATTCCTGCAAATTTCTGTTTGGAATATGCCTATACCAGGTATTTCTACTAGCGTAATTTCTTTTCCGGGATTTAGAAGTCTCTCTGTATATTTTTTTCCATTTATATCATTGTCATATGCAGAATATTTATACACTTTTCCTAACAGATTGCCATCATAACTGTATAGACAGCTCACATTATTTGAATCACTTGTCCAACCGCTTCCTGCAGCTACAAACAGCAGTTCCTCTAATTTTTTTGGATCATTTATGCTCATTTGCCGTAATGTATTTTGTATTTCTGTTTGAATTACTTCTTGACAAATATATTCTGGAAAGACAATAATATTGACTTTACATTCGATTCCCCATTTTAATAAAGCAGCTACTCTCGTCTTTATACTTTCAATCTGGCTTTTGTCATACTTGACTTCGAAAGAAGAACCCTGTTTTACATCAAATTCGAACCATCTAGTACGCATGGCAGGAATTAATGCAATTTTTATCTTTTTTGTTTCTACTATTTTTTTCAAATGTTCCTCGTTTTTATGCAAAGTTACTAATTGGGGCTTACCATAACTTTTCGGTAATTCATCTGTTTCAAGTATTATTAAATGTTTAAAATAATTTCTGATTTCATTTGGCTGTATTAAATCAGGATAATTTTTTTCAATTATTATTTTATCCATCAATGATGATCGAATATTCACGTAAATCAGGCAGAATTCTTTACAGTAATTGTTTAAAGGCGCTGTTTTATAAGTTTGATAATCACGATCTTTAAAATATAAATCTATCCCCTTCAAAATATAAAAAGGAATCGTTGCCTGATTCATCAGTGGATCTTCATAATCCGATAAACTATTTTCAATATTGTAAACCAAATCGAAGATCTCATTCGATTGCTGACTGGAAGAAAAAGCTTTATATGGATTTTGCTCTAATATTTTCTTTACTTTCATGGCAAACCGATTTAACATCTCAGAATTTGGATTTGTTAATTCTGCGTCCTCATTTATTTGAATGTAATCCCCCAGAAAAACATTTTGATTACTAATCACTTTCATTAAATAAGAATAACAAAATGCGGCTAAATCATATATTTTACGAATATTATTAAAACTGTCATTCATTACTTCAGCAAACTTCATTTTCACTTATCTCCTTGTATTTATAGTTTAACTATATCATACATTGATGTTCTTTGCAAACAGATTGAAGTTTAAGCTCATACATATTATACCGTCTGTTACTTTACACACCCAGCCTAAAAGCGGCTGTGGTGTAAAAAGTAACTACCGTCCAATAAATAACTGATACTTAACCGCAGGATAGACGATGTATCAGATTCTGTGTCCTTTGAAATAAATTTGTCTGACAGCTCATGCTCTGTTAGAACGTTTAAGGAGCTCTTCTCACCTTTTATTTTTATACACCCTTGGCGGCACACCCATAGCTTTGTTAAACGAATAAGAAAAATGATCTGCGCTGTTATATCCGACAGCTTCCGCGATCTCCTCTATTTTCATATCCGTATGAAGCAGTAATTTTGATGCTTCTTTCACCTTTAACTCCGCAACGATTGCGCTGTAATTTTTACCCGTAGAAGCCCGGATGAGTTTACTAAGATAAGCGCTCTCATAATGAAAATGCGCAGCAAGAATCTCCAGTGAAAGCGTATGATAATTTTCATTGATATATTCTAATATCGCAGGCATTAGTATTTTTGCTGAAATTTTTTTCTGATCGGCATAATAGTGATAAGTGCTCTGCGTACTGCGGATGATGTTTGCATAAAAAATCTGCAGATAATTATTAAAAAGCAGGTCTGAATAAGCGTCCTTTTTCACAAATTCCGCAAACAAATGCTGGATGATACTCCGCAGGTCTCTGGTAAGGGGCAGCATGAAATATATTTCTTCTTTCACATCCAAAAATAATGCCCTGCGGAAAAAATCTGAGACAATATTATCATGGTACAAAAGCAGCCGGAAATTTTCTTCAAAATGATCTCTGTCTGAAATAATATTAATGACCAGATCTTTCGGCTCTGTAAAGACAGCGTATGCAGTACCGGGAGGCAGAATGCAGAGTTCTCCGGGCTTCATCGAGCGCACCGTGCGCTCCACCGACAGCAAACAGCCGCCTTCCAGTACATATATCACTGAAAAATGTTCTGTAGAAATCAGCTGTCTGCTCATATAGCAGGATTCCTGAGAAATCTGGACTCTATGCTTTGTCGAAAGATACATGACATCATCACTGGCATGATACCCCAGCTGCAGCACATCAGACAGCGGCACTGGAATTTTTGCAATAAGCGTTCTCAGTTCTTTACAGCTGTGCAGATTCCATGACAAAAAATCCGGCAGATCAGGGAGCCCGTGCTTCTGCGCACCGGCTTTCACTAATTCCTCCACCGCTTCTCGAAAGCTGAGCCTGCTCCCGGATTCTTGGTAATATTTTATTTTTAATTCTTGTATCTGCCCATACAATAAATAATCATATGCTTTTTCCATCTGTCGTACCTTTCTGACAGCTCAGCAGCATTATGGCTTGCAGCTGAGCTATCCAATGATCTAGGAAATTGAAGCAATAAACAAAACAGCCACAGAAATCCGCCCGCCTAAAAACAAAAGCCAGTCCCCACCTAAATCGGCTTAATAATTGCCCGGAAAGCAAGCTATTTAAATAGATCATTAAGTGCAAGATATTGACTATAAACACTAACAGAATAACAAATAATCTCGGAAATGTAAACGCAATTTCTCTGGTATATTCTTCTTATAAGGAGTACTATGTAACTGTTCGGACAGGGTGTTATATTTTGACTCCTGCTTGCAGCAGCTGTATCCGGTCAGAAATCAAAGATCTGCAGCTGGCTGTTACAATTAAATATTCCATCTTGCCGATGTATTTGTCGTTTTCATTGTATGGCCTATCAAAAACAGCCGGATGAGAGGAGCTGAACCATCTTCCTGGGATATTGTAAGATTGCTTTGAAGCCCTTAGGATTCTGTTCGATACACAGGCGGCAAAGACACAGCGGCACCTTTAGCTCCCGGCGTTTTGCCGGGGCGAGATAGGTGCCGCAGCCATCCGGTACCACAGCATAAAAACAGAATGCTTAGTGCTTCTTAGCATTCTGGAAAAGTCACAGGAAGATGGTTCAGCTCCCCTCGCCCGGCATCCTGATAGCCACAAATGTAACGCCTTATCCGAACAGTTACATTACTATAGTCACACAGCCATTATACGTAACTGCCTTATCAAAAAGCAGCCGCATAATCCGCAGTTTACGGTTTAAAGTTCTTTTGCTGTGCATATTGTTTTCATTGTACAGCTGTTACGCGCGAACGATACATAAAGGAGGTCGCCACATGCACACACTAAATTTTGACAAAGACTGGAGCTTTTCATATTCCACAGGAACCGCATATCTAGATGCAAAGGGAGCCGCATACAAAGAAGTCGTCGATCTGCCTCATGACTTCATGATTCAGACCCCAAGAACACCAGACAGCCGGTGTGAAGGAGCCGGAGGCTTCTTCCAAGGAGGCATCGGGACTTACGAAAAGACTTTTTCTTTATCGAAGGAAAAATCCGAAAAGCAATTTCTACTGCTGATCGAAGGCTCCTATGGCAATACAGAAGTATGGATCAACGGAAATCTGGCAAAAATCCATCACTACGGCTACACGGAGTTTTATGCTGACCTCACAAAATGGCTTTCCTTTGACAAGCCAAATAAATTAAAAATCGTAACAGACAATACTGCTCAGCCAAACAGCCGCTAGTATTCCGGCAGCGGCCTATACCGCCATGTTCATCTGCTGGAAGGAGAGCGCACCTATCTGGCTCCATGGTCTGTCTTTGTCCGCACCCCGGATTTCCAGACGGTTCTTATAGATGCCATCTTCACAAATACCGGAAGTGAAGAGACTCATTCCGCCGCAGTCATCCGTGACGCGCAAGGGAAAAAAATCGCAGAATCCGAACAGATTCTGATCTGCGCCGCAGGCGATACTGCCTGCCACTTCGAGTTTCATATGGAAGATCTAAATTTGTGGGATTTAAATACGCCATACCTCTACTCTGCCGAAGTGATTCTTCCAAAGACAAAAGAATGCAAAGAAGTAACCTTCGGCGTAAGAACGATTGATTTCACAAGAGAACACGGTTTCTCGTTAAATGGAAAACCGATCAAGCTGCAGGGAGGATGCATTCATCATGACAACGGCATCGTCGGAAGCCGCGCGTATTCTGCCCTGGAAGAACGCAAAATCCGCCTGTTAAAAGAAAGCGGATATAACGCAGTCCGCACAAGCCATAATCCAATGAGCACCGCGCTGCTGGATGCCTGTGACAGACTCGGTATGCTGGTAATAGATGAAGCATTCGACCAATGGCGTGCGAAGAAAAATAATCAGGATTACCATTTGTACTTTGAAGACCACTGGCAGGAAGATTTAGGCTCTATGGTCATGCGTGACCGCTGCCATCCTTCTGTCATCATGTACAGCATCGGCAACGAAATCGGCGAACGGGACGGCAGCGGGAACGGTGCCCAGATTTCCCACAGGCTGTGCGAATATGTACGGAGCATCGACGATACAAGAGCCATTACCAACGGTGTATGCGCAGTCTTTTTGGATGCCGGAGAATTTGGAGGCATTCTGGCAAATATCTTTGGAAGCGGTGAGGCGATAGATTTTGACAGCATACCAGAAGATGTAAAAGCATTCATTTATCAGACAGATTATGTCACAGAGCACTGGGGAGAGCTTACGGCTGATTTTGTAACAGACCTGGATGTGGTAGGATATAACTATCTGGACGACCGCTACGAAAAGGATGGAAAAGACTTCCCTGACCGCCTGATCGTAGGGACGGAAAGCTATCCCCGCATGATGAAGCAGGTATGGGAAAGAACGATGCAGCATCCTTATGTCCTGGGCGATTTTACATGGACTGCTTTTGACTATCTGGGCGAAAGCGGCATCGGACACGCCTTCTATGACCAGAAAGGCGGCCTATTCTGTGATTATCCGTGGCATGTAGGAAACTGCGGCGACTATGACCTGTGCGGTTTTATACGTCCGCAAGGAAATTCCGCAGACTGCTATGGAAGACACAGACCGATCCAGTTATAACTGTGCTAAAGCCGCAGCATTATGGAAAAAAAGAAACAATCTCCGCATGGGGCTGGGCCGATGTAGCCGAGAGCTATAGCTGGCCGGGATATGAGGGAAAAAAGCTCCGTATAGACATATACAGCAACGCAGAAGAGGTGGAAATAACAGTTAACGGAAAAATCATCAGCCGTATGCCAGTGCCTGAATCTGGGATCGTACAGCTTCACACCATTTATGAACCGGGAACCCTTACAGTGACAGATTATACAAACGGGCAAAAAGGCTCCAGCAGCAGCCTGAAGACAACTGACAGTGCCGCATCCCTCCGTCTGACTGCTGAACAGACAGATGCCGATGATGCAGCAATTATCACAGTAGAAGCTGTTGACAGACAGGGAAACCGTGTACCATATGAATGCAGCAGGGCATCCATCAGCCTTCTGGAAAACGCAAAGCTAGTCGGTTTCGGCACTGGAGATCCGGTCACGGAGGAAGACTTTACGACTGACACCTATATTTTATATGAAGGGCGTGCACTTATGGTTCTGCAAAAAATAGATTCGAATAAAATTGGACAGCTTATTGTATCCACAGAAAACGGGCTAACAGGCAAAATCACATTTTAACAGGAAATCACATGTATAAAGCAATAATCTGCCCGCCCATGCCGTGCACCCTGCTGCATGGCATGGAACATGAAATCGCATATATAAAACAATGAACTGCCCGCCCATGCCGTGCACCCTGCTGCATGGCATGA
>CANDMV010000023.1 GCA_947385875.1 uncultured Eubacterium sp.
TGCGGTCGGTGAACTACACTTAGACGGTGTATACGAATATACCGATGAACAGGGCGATCAAGGAAAGTATGAAGATTGGTGCATAGATATGATAAAACGAATATAACGTCAAATTGGGATTTAAGGAGAGACAATGATGGTAATTGAAACGGAAAGACTCCTGTTAAGAGAACTCACTCATAAGGATTTTCCAGCATTATTTGAAATCCTTTATAGCAAGCGCAGGCTGCAGAAAATATCATGCTTCCGCTTTTGCTAGACGGAAAGAAAATGCGGGACTGCCAAAAACCGCTGAAAGATATTTTAGAGGTAGTCGGCTTATCTGACAAACGAGGGCATACGCCCTGCGAATTGGTCCAGGGGACAACAGCAGCGTGTCGCAATCGCCCGCGCACTGATTGGAAATCCCCAAATCCTGTTTGCGGATGAACCGACAGGAAACCTCGATAGTCATATAGAAGCAGAGATCATGAGTTTGCTGCAGCATATCAACAAGGAACACGGACAGACAATCATTATAGTTACTCATTCACCGGAAGCGGCGAAAAGCAGCAGCTGTGTTATCACCGTGAGTGACGGATTACTTGAATAATCTTATGATTCCGAAAACGCTGGCTTATGTCTGGATTGTGTGGATGGGCTGGCAGCTTTATAGGCAGGAAGATGGGATGCTTTAGTCTCAATCATTATCATATCGGTTTAATCGTATGATTTCCAGTCCGCAGATCCCGCGTCTTAATATACTTTCCGCGACAGACAGATGCACTACAAGAAAACTCATTCCTTTCGAAACGTGGATGAGCAGAATGGCAGGAGCTTTTTTAGCAAAATCCTGTGCATCCACATAGACAGCAGCAGGAATGCCGTTTGAGGCAGTAACGACCTTTTTTGGGACATAAGGCAGGTCTGGCAGAAACCAGAAGGTCTTCATTTCTTGTTTTTGCGTATCTACAAATACACAGGGGCGCCAGAACTGTTCCGGCAGATATTGCTCCAACAGCTGCTTGAGCGGGTCGCTGATCAGATGCTCCTGCGAAATATAATCGAATTGATCTAGAGATGAGACGTTTTGCATGATGCGGACAGAGGGATCTTCCGAGGAAGTATCTTTCGCCATAGTATCTTTTGGGATTGTAACAGTTCCTGATTGTTTGATAAGAAAATAATCCATAGTGTCTTCCTTTCAAGCTCTTTGGGTCTGATTCCCCGCTGCTATGCTGAGCAACAAATGAATAGCGAGCAAAGCGAGGCTGGTTTTTTGATACCCCGCAGCTTGCTGCGGGGCTGTTCATTATGCGGTTTTATGTCACAGGCTTTGTCTTAATCAATCAGTTTGATGGAATGCATCTGTTCTGGTGAAAGTGTAAATTGATCCAGCTGCTTTCTCTCGATGATCGCACCGTTCATAATGGCGCCGGTAAAATCAGCGTCTCTGATTCTAGAGCGGGTAAAATCAGCATTGGTAAGATCGGCATCCCGGAAGCTGACGCTTTGGTATCCGGTGATCGTCCATTTCGAATGATTCGGTACGCCGCGATAAGCTTTAGCGGCGCAAAAGCAGGCATTTGTAAGGTCAGCGCCGGTAAAGTCCGATTCATGCAGCAGACAGTATCTAAGGTCGGCATTCCTCAGGCAGGCATGGCCAAAACGGGTGCCAAACAGCATCGAATCTTGAAAATCTGTACCAACCAGCGTCGAATGGCGCAGGTCAGAATACCGCAGGTCGATTTCTGAAAGGTCGGCACCTGAAAAATCAAGGCCGGTAAAATCCTCGAACGCGTATTCGTATTCTTCCCGTAAGCTGAACCAGTCCAATGCTTCCTCTGAACTGCGCTGACGGTTTTCTTTGTAGATCGCTTCTGTATGGCCCATATATTCTCCGACATTGATCTCAAATTCATTTCCGCGCCGGATCGAGAGAAACGGTACTGATTCTACACACGGCAGGATAGCAAAACGAAAAGCAGAGACGACATATTTATAGAACTGGCCCGCGCATGAAAGCAGAAAGGCGATTGTCTCCTGTGCAGTGACTGCCCCTGCAAATCTTTTACGGCTGGACATAAGCTCTGTCCAAAGCTCCTCGTATTTCGTAAACAGAAAAGAAAAATCAAAGCGGCCTACTGCACGCTGGTCAGCATCAAAATACCAGCTGTCATCATATACACGCACTTCTGCTGTATATTCTTTGTTTATCAGATTTGTGAATAAAAGCGTATATTCCAGATAGGATATTTCACCTTGTTCATTTTTTTCTTGTAAATCTGCGATTGTCTCACATATTTGTTGAAAGTGGTTTTGGAAGATGGGGATATAAGTATGTAAATAGGTTTGATAAAGCTGTTCCAGTTCAAACAGCTTTTGGTTTTTTAATTGTTCTGCATATTTTTGATATTCACTGGTCACTTGAAAACCTCCATCGATTTTAAGCAGGCGATTTCATTCAGGGATACCCACAGGGCACAATGTCCGTATGCGCCCGCTGATTTCATTTTTAGTGGTGCGTAAATAGCGCATGTAGGTTTACTATAAAAGAATATGTAAGTAAAATCAGTTTATCATATGAGAGATCGTTTGTCATTTCTGCGACACTTGTCAATTTATACAAAAAATAAAGACGAGATTTGTAGAATACTACTAAAATAGATCAAATATAGATGAAGTTTGTCGAATATAGTAGACAAAAATAGTTGCTTATGATATTATAAAAACAGTATATATTTATCAAGTGCTAATTTTCTTAACCGCTATGTACAATGGAGGACTTATATGGAAATTATAGAACAGACAAATCGAACGATTTTGTTTGACGTTGTGAATCCGGAAGTGTTTAACATGTTTAACATTATGTCGGATGTGGATGAGAATTCGAGAAGCCTTACGGATGAGAAGGTGGCGGAAATTAACGATTCTCTTCTCGTAAAGAATTTTGATGACTTTTTGAAAAAGTTTCAGCCGACGATTTACAGCTACTTTGATCAGGAGCGCGGGATGGTATACGAGCTGACAAAGCCTGCCGGAATTCCAGACCCGCTTGTGAAAAAGATCGTGATTGACCGCAGCAATACATTTTTAAAAATGTTTATTTCCATTATGGACAGCAAAAAAGCATCCGGAGCGACCAATGCCTCGTTTAATTATGAGAAAGTGACAGAGATGCTTGCGCCGCATAGAACGCTAAAAGAAATCAAGAAGCTGAAAAAGGATATATCTTATCTGGAAAATAAAAACGCAGAGTTTGAAAGTGATTCTCCGGCGAAGCAGGATGCGGTATTGAAGCTTAAGTCGAAGCTGGACCGGACGAAAAAATATTACAATGAGACAGCCTCCCAGCTGACATTGATGCTGGGAATGATTAAAGATAATCTGGATACAGCGGTATCGGCATCTAAAAAAGGCATTACAGAATTTCAGCCGGCGCTTCCGGTGTTTAATGAAAAGGCAGAGATTGTAGCACTACAGGTGTCAGACAGCCCAGCGGGACTTTTAACAGATAAAGGAAAAAAGGAAGAGAGTACTGCGCTCGCAGAATCAGGAAAAGCCGAACTGGCAGCGGCTGTAGATGCTCCCAAAAAAGAAAAAATCAGTTATAAAGACTTATCTGTTTCTGTAATCGAAGAACAATACAATGATACGATGCGTGAGCTTTATTCGTCTGTCGGGCAGGAGTATGACGAGGAAACAGCCGCATCATCACTATCCAAAGAGCTGATTGTAGCCGCGTTTACGGACAAAATGCCGGATAAGCTGATTGCAATGGATATAAAGGACAAGGTAGAGCTTTATAATAAATATTCTGCGATTAATACTAGCTGGCAGAAAGCGTTTATCCGCACGGCGAAGCTGTTAATCGAAAAGATCTTAAGCGTTAAAGCATTTTTTGACCAGTATCAGCCGAAGTCACCGATGATGCGGCCGTCTCTGCTGATTGTCAATGCGAGTATGGATGAGATTCTTGAAGAGAAAAATCTGGAAAATCTGAAAAAATATCTAGAAACTGTCAATAACAAGTCTGATTACAGTAATACAATCTGGTTTGGAATCGTTCCGAATATTGAATATTCGGAGGATAGAGAAATGGAGTTAGACGAAGACATGATGCGGCAGTTTGGTTATACGGGAGATTTAGACCAAGGGGTTACGCTTGTGCCGACGCCGATATCAGACTTGCAGTTTTTGCTGGATGCGATTAAGGATTATCGGATTCAGGTATTTTTCTCATTCGAAGCCAGTGAGGACACGACATTTTTAAAGCTGGCAACCCACGGCATGGATCAGTATATGGAGAATACGGAGGAATTGGAAAATGCAGATTACAGCCGATATGCGATTCCTTGTCTGCCGAATTTTACGGTGATTCCAAGCAATAAATCGCGTGTCGTACTCGGCTCTAAGGCGATCCGCCATGCAGACGGCACGCTGGAGTTTTCCAAAGACCGGGATGATTTTATGAAGTTTTGGATATACGGTGTCTATATCGGGGCTGCCTATGTAGCAGCCGGAATTGTGGCTGCGTATCAATGCCCGAACTTTTTGTCTTCCAAGTTCGCAGGTAAGGTAAAAAAGGAATATCCGGGTGTCCGCTTCGATATTGAAGCCGGAGATAATGCGCTGACGGTAACGACGACAATGCCGAAGGAGATTGCGGGTTATACGGCTGAAACAAAAAGTGTGATTAATGAGCATAAATATGGTTTTGTATTTTCGTCTGATAAAAACCAGCTGAATGGAAATTCAATCAACCTGATTACCGTATATAAATCCCGTTGTATGAATGAGAGCAAGAACGGCGGATTTGAAAGTATTTTCAGGGAAACGACCCGTACATACCTATATCGTATGATTGGCGCGATGACAAGTGATTATAAGAAAGACCGGATCGACCGAATCTTTGAATCAGGCGGAAAGGTAAAAGAGTGGCAGCTATCACCGAACTATGCCAATTCAATCCTGCGGGAAGGCGACGGCATAGAAAAAGGCGATTGTAACGATACGACCTATAACATAGAGATTAATTTTGCAGGAGTTTCAGAAAATATGGAGCTTCAGATCAATACGGATTAATGGGCAGAGCTTTACATTTTCTGTATATACGCGTGTTTCGAAGAAATACGGAGCTTCAGATCAATACAGATGAATGGGCAGAGCTTTATATTTTCTGTATATGCGTGTTTCGATAAAATGTGGAGCTCCAGACCAATACAGATGAATGAGTAAAGCTTGTGTCTATTAATAAAAATACAAGAAAAAGGAGGATTATTTATGGCGTACAAAATTGTGATTGCCGATGTAACTGAATTGAGCGAGGAGATCATTGATGTATCTTTCAGCTCGAAAATCCCGGAAGATTCTTTTGCGAGGTCTTCTGACATTGAAGCAGAGCTGGTGATTCACGGGAAGGTATCGTTCGATGCAGACAAGCTGTTTATGCGCGATGCCGCTAAAAGCATGGCAACATGGGCATTAGTAAAACCGGAAAGTGCAGATGCGTATAAGAAAGTAACCGTAGAGTATCAGCATGCGACGGCACCAAGAAAATATGAGTTCTCTCATGCATTTGTAGTGTCTTATGATGAAAAATTCACAAAGACAGACGGTGAATTTACTCTTGTTGTCAAGCAGAAGAAAGACAGGATTGACGGCGTAGTCATTGAGTAACGCGAGAATACGAAAAGGCGTGCAGTACATGTACGCCTTTCTCAAAATACATGGGAGATTATATGAAAGCAAACCAGATAGCCGGAAGATGTGTTTTAGCAGTAGTTTTTGTCTATCTGCTGATTCAGATTTATTACTTATACAATCATATTATGCCTTTTGCTGATAAGGAGCCGTGGAGAGATTTTGTCTGTCTGTTTTTGATACAGTCTGTATTTTTTGCAGTCTGTATTTTTGCCGTTTTTGTCTTCCTTTTTCTACAGCAGTTTATACATGACAATACGTCGCCTTTTGAAACACTGCTGGTTGTAAATAGTGACGGAAAGATCAAGCGAGAAGTGCTGCTGTCTGATAAGCATTCTTTTCTTATCACGGGAGCGAAAAACGGGAAAGACATTTTTGTAGAGAGCATATACAATTCGGAGTCAAGCAGACATCTGTATGGAGTGTGCAATCTGGTCAAAGGCTGCTGGTATTTTGAAGTCATGTCCAAGGGCCGTCCGGTAGGACTGAAAAGAGGATGTGAAAACGTAATCTATCGGTTAAAAGAAGGAATGCTTTATCGGCTGACTGCAGCTGATGTACTTTATGCAGATACATATAAGATCGTAATGAGTGAACGCAAGGTGACTGGAGTGCCTCAAGAGTGATTGCAGCAGCGGATAACACTGTGATGAGAGAACGGAAGAATATGGAAGCGCTGTGGAAATAAGCGGCAAAGAATATGGGAGCGTTGCGGGAATAGGCGGCAAAAGATGTGGAAGCGCTGCGGGAATAAGCGGCAAAGGATGTGGAAGTGCTGCAGGAATAGGCGGCAAAGGATATAGAAGCACTGCGGGGAATCATTGGCAGCAGTAAAGGAGATCGGGAGGAAATTTCATGGGTCTGATTCGTTGTGAAAACGGCCATTTATTTAGTGAGAAAAGGTATGGAAATGTGTGTCCGTACTGTAATACTGCCGTAAATAAAAACAGTAACAAGGAGGAGGATCCTCTTGGAAAGTACAGCGATGTAGTATATTTGAATGATTTGGAAGTGTTAAAGCCTGTCACAGGCTGGCTCGTGTGTCTGGAAGGGCCGTCCCGCGGCAGGGATTACCGGATTATCTCAGAAAAAAATTTTATTGGGCGCGCTGGTGATATGGAGATTCGAATTATCGGAGATCAGACGGTCAGTCAGAGAAATCATGCGATTATTGTTTATGATCCAGAGAAAAACAGAACAATGCTGCTTCCGGGGGATTCTCAGGGGCTTGTTTATATACTGGATGAGGAAGATCATTGGGATGCGGTATACGAACCGCGTATGATAGAGGCAGGAGACAGGATTAAGATTGGACAAAGCGTTTTTATCTTTGTACCGCTATGCGGGGAAAATGATGGATTTGTATTTAATTGGAAAGAGAATGAATAAGAACAAATAAAGGATCAACAGGAATCAATAGAAATGAATAGGAATGAAAAAACGTGCAGGAAGCATACAAGGTAGGAAATGCTCAGTCCATAGGCTCTTATCAGATACAAAGCAGCTATTTTTCGTCGAGATGTTCTGACAGGGAATGTCTGGCAGTTCTTGCGGATGGAACTGCAGATCATACGAATGGCAGAAGATGTGCTGTCCTTGCGGCAGAGGCATGTATGCAGGAATTTCAGAATATGAAAAAAAAAGCAGAGTTTCCAGCCTTTTTTGACCGGGTTGTTTCGAAAATCCTGCGGGATATGAGGGAAATTATTTTCTTGGGGAAAACGCCGTATTTGTCTGTCAGTATTCAGTGGTTCAAAGACCGAGAGCTGTTTTATTTTTCCGCTGGCAGCAATCAGAGCTTTTTGTTTGACGGCAGCAGTTATCAGCTGCTGAAAGAAAGCTGCGGCAGAATGAATTTTGGGAAAGGCATGACGGCGGGAATGATTTCACGCGGCGTCTGGGAAGCGTTAAATGAAAAGGAAATGCTTTCTTATCTGGGAAGAAGGGAACATCCATATGATAAGGCACAGCAGATGATTCTCGAAGTGAAACAAAAGAATAGAAAAATGGCGCGGACTGCAGCCATTTTGTTAGTTGAGGGATGCTTATGAGAAACTTAAACAGTAAGCTGGTCATGGATTTTATCTCAGAGCAGGGATATGATTCGATTGATAAAACATATGTCGCATATACTCCGTTAGAAAATTTTGTCTGCATTGCGATTGCAGAAAGCTATGATAATGAGACAGAAGAAAACAGCGCGCAGCTTGCTGTAGAAGCCGTATTGACGGCGTTTGAAAAAAAACCGTCCCTGAAACGACTGCGGGAATATTTTCGGTATGCCAATGAGCAGGTCATGCTGCACAGCACACGCAGCCAGCTGAAGGTAAGCCTGACTGTGCTTGTGTCAGATTATACGAGAATGCGTTACGCATACTGCGGCAATACGAGACTTTTTATTTTGTATGAAAATATATTGACGCATGTCAGCAAAACACAGACGAAATATCAGCAGCTGAAAGAAGAGGATGGGGAAGAACAGATTGATCCAGAGGAAATTCATAATTTAACAGAATATCTCGGAAGAGAAAAACACGTCAGTCCGTTCGTATCAAAGGTGTTAGAATTGACCGAAGGTTCTACGATCTTATTTGCTACAAGCAATCTTTGGGGCGGGTTATCTGAGATAGAAGTACTTGACGCTTATGAGTCTACCAACACGGGCAGGGAATTTTTGGAAATTCTGCAGGAGCTGCTGCTGAGCCTGCAGGAAGAGCGAGATCAAAGAATGGGCAGCTTTACGGCTGCGATTCTATATATAGAAAAAACGTTTAAGGAAGACGTTCAGAAAAAGAAAAAAAAGAAGCGGATGATCTGGATGGCGGTCGCCATACCCGTTGTTTTATTTATAATTGTTAGTATTGTGATTCTATGTATCCGCGCTTGGGACCGCAGAAAAATAAAAGAAATCGAGAAAAGTGATCAGCGGGGAGTCCGCTATATGAATTATTCAAATTATGATAAGGCTCTGACTGTTTATGAAGAGGCAGTCAAGCAGGCGGAAACGCTGAGCCTGAATAATTTGCAGTATATAGATGAAAAAAATGAATTAATAGATACCGTCACGGACAGAGAAGCAATCCTTACACTGTATCAGGAGGCAGAGGCTGCTGTTCTTGGCGGCCAATATGAACAGGCAGTAAAGCTGTATGCACAGATTCAGAAAGAAGCGGTCTATCAGGGATTTGATACGCTGTCTGCGGACGCAGAAAAGAAGGTTGAACAGATCACAGCACGGCTGCAGATTATGCAGTATATATCGTTGGGAGACTTGTACAATTCTACGGAAGATTATGAAGAGGCGCTGTTTCAGTATAACCGTGCGCTCAATGAGCTGACTAGGATGATTGATTTAGAGCTTCAGGGAGATGTGCAGGCAAAGATTTTTGCTATTCATCAGAAGCAGAAGGAAGATGCCGAGGCACAGGAAGCAGCCCAAAAAGAGGAGGAGCAACAAAAAGCAGAGGCAGAGCAGAAGAAAGCAGAGGCAGAAGCAGAAGAAAAAGCTGCGGCAGCAGACAGGGCTGTGATTCGGATAAATACATATATTGTGAATGCGAACAATGCACTGGAAGAAGGACGCACAAGACGGGCCAGAGAATTGTATAAGCAGGCACTGGCCAGATACAATAAATTTACCGGAGCCAGCGAGGATGCAGAAAAGCTGTATAAGGATATTACGGCATTAGGGCAGGCTATTACAGAAGCAGAGGTCAAGGCTGCAGAGGATGCACAGGAAGAGCGGCTGGCACAGGCAGCTAAATATGCACTGCAGGCGAAAGAAGCCGCCAGAGGCGGAGATCCTGCAAGGGCACGGAAGCTGTATGAGGATGCGCTGGCGGTTTACCGGGAATTGAATATCTGGGATGAACGGATGGAAGCAGTATATGATGCAATCGATGAACTGTCGCAGGGAAGCAGTCAGGGAGCGGATACGGTGCCGGTTCAGGAATCCGGGCAGGGGCAGGACGCAGGGCAGCCGGGGAATGAGACGCAGACAGCCGGACAGGAGGATGCGGCGCAGGGATGAACGGACAGCAGGTTATAGTTCAGCCTCTGGCAGAATGTTGGGTACGTACTTTGCAGTAAATACAAAGTACTGGCTTGAACGTTACGACAGCAGACAGCTATGCAGGAGGATTTTGATGGAGCACAGAAAAGAATTATTGAAGTCTAGAATTTCACAGATACAAGATCCGATACAAAAAAGGCTGCTTCAGGATGTATTAGTGGATGTATTTGGAGAACTGTTGGATTACAGTGAAGAGAGCTTTTTCAATCTGGAACAGAAGATTGATGGAGAAAGATGTGATCCTGATTCGCATTACTACATATATACCGGGGTATGTAAAAAGGATGGTCTGGATCGCGCAAGCCGCAGCCTGTTTGAAGTTCCGAGAGAGGAAAACCATGCTTCAGGATATTTGGGTACTTTATTTTTAGCGTGTGATTATCCACAGATTCGCAGATGTCTGTCTGGCACTTTTGAGGCAGAGGTAGAGACGGATTTAGGAACATATCATACGACAGTAGCTTTGTCGTACAGCCGTGCTTATCAGGAGACAGTTCATTGGCTGTATCGTCAGTTTATGGCTAATCGAAGGCCGTGGAATACGATGAACTGTCCTTTTTTATATAAAATGCTGGATATTACAGACCGGGAAGGTGTAGTGCCTAAAGATGCGGTGATAATAAAGGTTGCTATTGATTTATTTGAGCTTTCTGAATTTGTTATGGACGATATGGCGCTTGTGTGGAATCTGTCGGAGCATATTTGTAAGCCCAGGGTAGATGTGTCTGTAGCCGGAAATGTATCTTATTATGTGCATCAGATTCCAAGGGAGGATGATCAGGCAGGCTATCTGGCTGCACCGGAAGGAGAAGAGCTGTTTTCTGTCATTTTTTCAGATCAGCAGGTACTGGTTCGAACAGAGAAGGAAGCGCATCCTCAGTTAAAAATGCTGAAGATAGAACCTATGTATGAAGAAAAGGACCATACAGCATTAGAATTTCCGCTGCAGACAAATCAGAGAACATTTCGCCATGCAGACAGGCAGGCGCTGGGGCAGCCGCGTTATTTGTGGACAAAAGGTGAGGTTGAGCGTATTTTAAGTTCTTACGAAGTGTTTGATGATTTTGAATTGGTAGATCTCTGCCCGGATATGTCAGGAGATCTAGAACCGATTCTTATGAATACGTTTATCAGAGTACAGTCTTTCTTAAAAAAGAAAAGAAAAATAGCGGTTATTCTTCATGCGAAGGACAGTACGGATATTTTCCGGTATGAAAAAATGTATTTTCTGCTTGCCCAGCTGCAGCTATGTACAGAAGAATACGAGTGGACAGGGGTATTACGGTAGATTAAGTAACCATGTCAGACAATTCTATCCTGCCGGATGCAGAATGGTCTTAGAAGGCAAAAAGTTAATAACAATAAATGGTCATAGCCAATGACAAGAGGTGTATTTATGGCAGAAAGCAATTATATTTGGGCTCCATATCTAATGATGCTGCAGCAGGAGAGAGATCTGTCCAGGCTGCACTATGTAGTAAAACATAACAGAGTTTCTCCTTATCTGGAGCTTCAGGCGGAGAGTCTGCATGGAAATGGAACATATGAAGATGGGATGGCCCGGCTGGATGTTAACCCGTTTGTGCGCTTTTTTCAGATTTTTGACCCGCTGCTGACACCGGATGATCTTGGATATGAAGAGTTTGAGCAGGCACTGTCCGATATGATACTTCACTATCTGGCAGATCTTGATATTAAAATGGGGATGTGCAGACATGATTTTCATCTCAGTCTAATGATGCGGGATTTAGACAGGGGTGTGTATGGAGGCTTGCAGCAGCTGAAAGTGTATACGAAAATGGAAAAACGTGTGATTGCAGAGTGGCTGCTTACCTTTTATGATACTGGAGATGGGCCGTGCAGTTTATCCGGCGCTGTCAATGAGCTGCTGCCAGTCTGTAAAATCTATATCAGAGAAGGGGAGGAGTTTGTGTTTTATATGCGCGAACCGTTGGACGATACGGATGAAAAAAAGATTCAGTTTTTAATCCGTCTGTTTCTGCCCATTTCCTGTTCATATACGATACACTGGACGCAGACATATGGAGTACTTGGATATGAAGAAACTATGCAGATGGAAGATTTTGTTCTAGCTTAAAAGATCAGTAACAGTTCAGCCTTCGGCAGAACTGTTACTGAATCCAATCCATTGGAAGTTCGCTTCGCGAAGGATTGGATTCACTCTTGGCAAAATCTACACGTTCTTACGTACTTTGCAGTTAATGCAAAGTACTGGGCTGAACTGTTACAAAGATCTACATTTTTTGTTCGCGGGTATTGAAATGGAATCAAGTATAATAAAATTATATTTATAGATCAACAGAGGAGTGCCTGATGCAGTATGAGACTTATAAATTGGGAAAATTGAAAAAAAATCCGATCCGGCGTCTGTATACCCGTGAGGAGCTTGCAGCATTTGAACTGCCAAGGCTGCGGGAAATATGTCGTACTGAAAATATCAAGCCTCCTACGACGGAAATGCTTCATCATAAAGAAGAGCTGGAGGCACTTATATACCGTTATCTGGGTATTGTGAGAAAACCGGGCATTGCGGTTTATGACGCAGAGGGATTCAAACGTCTTGAAGATGCGTTTGAAAAGGCTGGAAGCGGCAGGATGGGAGGCATCGAAGTGCCTGCCCGTCTGGAGCTGTATCAAGGCCAGACATCTTTTCAAGAAAAAGAACTGCCAAATCTGGCAGTAACGAGACAGGAGCTGGGCATTTATGCATTTATGATCGATGATATACAACAGATTCAGGCAGTACTGATGTTGGATCAGGTAAGTTCAGGGAAATACAAGATGCGGCTGGATCAGGAGCGGATCTCGCCGGATATTCCGGCAGGACGATTTCATCAGTGGGAGCTGCTGTTTATAGAGCCGTCGTATGTCGAAGAAGCAGTGCGCTGTTATCAGGGAAAAGAGCGTAAAAAAAGCACGCTTCCCTATATCCGCATTCCGCTGCCGGAGGTCTGGGTAAAAAAAGTACCAGAAAGTATGGAGCCGCTGATCATTGATTATGGGACTTCTTTTACGACAGCAGGAACTTGTTTTGATTTTTATCATGGAAATCAGCGCAGTATTCAGGAGGAATTTTCTCTACCGCAGCGGCAGAGTGATCTGCATCAGGGCAGTAAGCCGGACAGCATAAGTAAGCAGAGTATGACGCATCAGGGCAGTAAGCCGGTGAGTGGTCAGCGCATTTCGTTTCCGGCAGCTTTAGACTGTGAGTGGATGCAGCAGGGAGGATGTACCAGCTGCGGGCTTATTCCCAGCGTGCTGGCGGTCAAAGACTGCAGCGATGGGATACCTGAACACATGACATTTCTGTATGGCGAAGAGGCCGTGCAGGAAGAAAAGAATAGAGGATTTATGGCACGCAGCAGCATTTTTTATGATATGAAGCGCTGGGTCGGAAGGTATGCAGAGCGGATTCAGGTATCAGATCTGGAAGGAAATACATGTGAGGTGGAGAGGCTGTTTTTAATACGGGCTTTTCTCCTTCATATTATTGACCGCGCACAGCAGCAGAACAGGGTAAAGTATCACAAGCTCTGCTTCACCTGTCCGGTCAAGCAGAAAACGCTTTCTCTTAAAATGTATCAGGAGGCTCTGCCGGAGTATGAAGTAATGACAAAAAATATTACGGATGAAGCAGTGGCTGTGGCTTATCATTTTTTGGAACAGGGCATCCGGGAATTGGATTATGACGACGGTGCAGAGAAAAAAATGCTTATTCTAGACTGCGGCGGCGGTACAAGTGATATGGTCAGCTGTAATTATAAAATAACAAACGAGGGAATCACGAGCCGTCTTGAGATGTATGTAACGTATGCGCATGGGGACACGAATTTTGGCGGGAATCAGCTGACATGGCGTGTGATGCAGTATTTAAAAATCCGCCTGGCGGAAGTGATCCGGCGTCTGGAACCTGCTTCTATGGATGAGCTGTTTCCAGGCATCTTGTCACAGCTGTATGAAAAAATCGACCATGAAGGGGTAGAAAAATCGTATGAGACATTTACAGAAATCTACGAAAAAGCAGAAGCATTGATCCCAACCTGCTTTGATTACTATCAGAATCAGACAGAGCATGTATTTTTAAAAGTGAGGAGCAATTTCTATTTTCTTTGGAATCTGGCAGAAGCTGTAAAAAAGAAGCTGTATTTTCAGTCAGGAGTCTGTCGTGTGGCACTTCGTACGCTTTTTCTGGATTATGCAGTATATGGCTGTTTTGAAGATTTTCATCTGTTCTTAAGGCGGGAGCGGGGAGGCTTTGAAACGCGCACACTCTGTCCGGAGCTGGTGATAGAAAAAGAAGAAGTGAATTTGCTGTTAAAGCCAGATATATATGGCTTTTTTAAAAATTTTATTGAACCGTGGTATGAAAGCGGACGGCTGATGGATATAGACCGGATTATTCTTTCCGGACAGAGCAGTAAGATCGAGCTTTTTCGGGAAGTTATGAAAGAATACGTGGCTGGCAGGAAGGCAAAGACAGGCGGCGAGACAGGGTGTGAACGGAAGTTTTTATGTATGGATGGGGCGATGGCTTATCAGCAGGACCTGCGGACAGGCAGAATACGTACGACAATCAGTTATGAACCAGCCAGAGCGCCCTATTCTTTGACAGCACAGGATTATGAGATGCCGGGCAGACAGAAGACACTGCTTGAAAAAGGCACGCCGATGGGAGAAGTGTATGGATATTTATCAAGGCCGACAGGAACGGAAGAAATTCTGTTTCATTTAAAAGACGGATTAGAAAATGAAGTCTCTTGTATCTCATATGCTATTTTGGAAGAAGAAAGGGAAGAAACCGGATATGAAGAACTGCTTTCTGATTACCCGTTTATCAGGCAGGAGGACTTAGACAGTATGCGTAATGGCGAGCTGCGTCTGTTTATATATGGAGATTATGAGAACTGGGGGTTTTCCGTGCTGGAGGCAGCAAGAGAAGCGAACAGGCTGTATACCCGCCCGCCCGGATTTGTACCCTTTGAGCCGGGAGCATGGGAGACTGATTTTTTTGACGGGAGGCATTAACGGATGCAGAATTACGCAGAGCCGCTGTTTAGCAAAGGAAGGGTACTGAAAAGAGAAAGTCTGGAAGTATTAAGAGATTTTCCGGGTAGTCTGGCAAGACTTGGGCTGGCAGACTGGTCAGACGGCATTTTGTTTGGCTTTGACATTCATTATAGAATAGGAAATAAAGAATTAGAAAAGAAAGAGACAGGAAGTAGAGAGTCAGGCGGCAGGGAGTCAGGAAATGGAGAGGTTGTCATTGACGCAGGTGCGGTATGGTATCAGGGACAGGTTATGCTTACAAAGAAAGAGAGCATTCCATTCCGCGCTTATGAGCAGCAGATCACAGTATGTCTAAGAGTGTATCCGGGAGTGTCTACGGAGGATTTTTATATCCGGCAGCTGGAGCTGCGCCTGAAAAATGGAGAGCCAGGGAAGGCTGAGTTCGAGCTTGGAAGATTTCGTCTGTCGAAAGGGGCAAGACTGCGGAAAGATTATCAGGATCTGAGGGACTGCCGCACAGCTTTCAATACGCTGGATATCACGCAGATTCCTTATGCAGGGCCGGGCGGTGTGACGGTATCTCCGGTACTGCTGCGGATGTTTGCCAGGATGATTATGGAAAATACTGCTGCAGCGGATATGGATGTCCAGTTTGCGCTATTATGTCTGGACCATCCGCCGGTTTCCAGAGAATGTCTGCTTCGGTACATATGCAGAAGGCTTGGAGAACCTTTCCGAGAGCTTTCGCATAGCGAGATTTATGAAAGGCTTGTTCGGATCGCAGGAGCCGGGGGACGCGGCGTGGGGAAACAGAGCCGAAAAGAAGGGCCGGCTGTATTTTAGAGTGAATGCATGTAACAGTTCAGAGAGGGTGTTACATACTGGTTGGCCGGACGCTGTGAGAGGGAATCCGCCCGGTCTGCCTGCGTCCGTTCCAGAATGCAAGAAGCCCTAAGCATTCTGCGTTTACGCTGTGGTACCGTACGGTACCATAGAGTAAATGCAGAATGTCTAGAATTACTTAACATTCTGTAAAAGTCACAGGAAGACGGACAGTTCCCCTCACCCGGCGTCCGGGTATCCATGATGTAACACCATATCTGAACTGTGTCAATAAAGATTGTAGTCAGGAAGAAATATGGTCATAAAGAATGATCGTCAGAAGGGAGAATGAATAGCGTATGGGTCAGTCTTATGTAGTAAATGGAGCAAAGGTAAAATGTACAATGGGTACAGTGGATGTTCCGCTGAGAACGACTCCGGGCAGACGTGTAAAAGTGCGCGGAAAAGACAAGGCGAACATTATGGACTGCAAGCCGATGATTAATGTGGGCCCGTTTGGCGTATGTAAAATGACGCATCTGCCCTGCGTGCCCGCCTGTGTCATGTGGATGAACGGCAAGACAGATGTGCTTGTACAGGGTTTTCCGGCTTTGCTGAACAAGTCAGTTGCGATCTGCCCGGTTGGTGCGGGGATTCTGAAATTAAAAAATGACGGGCAGTAGAGCTGGAGGCTGAACTGCAGCTGAATTTGCGATGTAATGGCGGAGGAATGTGAAAATGAAACAATATGGAGATGAAGGGTTTATATGGATGCTGCGGGAAAATCAGGAAGATGCCGTAAATACAGATATTCAAAAAGGAAGTGTGTTTGCCGGAGATCAAAAGCTGCTGTTTTTGGAACGTGAGATCTATAAAAATCAGATGTGGATGTGGATTCCGGATAAATTTTCGCTTCTTAGCAGGGAGTTTGTAAAGATTAAGTATCCTAGCGAGAGTCGTCCGGAGATCATTTATGCGAATTCAGACACGACAGTAAATATCGCTTTTTCACATAAACAGGAAAAGCTTGCAGCCGGGCAGGAAGCGGAGGTGCTCGATGATCTGGGGTATGTGCTCCGGCACTTGTATCCAACTTGTAAAATATTCGATCAGGATTCTGTGCGGGCGGGAGAGAATGAAGTCGCATGGATGGATTTTGTGACCCCGGCGATGGATTCGGAGATTTATAATATGATGTTTGTTACACCGTTAAAAGGAAGGCTGCTGATCGGAACTTGCAACTGTCTGGATTCTGACAGGGAAGATTGGAAGGATTTGTTTGTGCAGATGATCGCAACGATGCGTACCGATTGAATGGTAAGAGTCTGTGCTGAGGATATGTATGAGAAAGGAAGGTGTTTGGAATGGAACTGCAGGAAGTAGGTAAATTCAGCGTAGAACCGTTTGCACTCGAAAGAATTTTAGATCTGGAATATGTGAAGACAATAGGCGATCACGCAAAGCTCTTCGTCCGCGGTGTCTTAAAAGAGGGGGAAGAAGACGGCCTGATCGGGCAGCAGTGGGACGAAATGCCTGTCAAGCTGACACAGGCGGGAGAGACTTTGTTTTGCGGCGTTGCTACAGATGTAGGTGTTATTTGCGAAAGCGGAGTCTATTATCTGGAAGCGGAGGCTGTTTCATGGACGGTAAAGCTAGACCGGGTGAAAAAGAAGCGTTCCTTTCAGGAAAAAGGGCGCAGCTATCAGAGCATCGTCAATGAGATTGCCGGGGAAGCCGGAGGAACAGCAAAATGCGTGGCTCCTGATAAGCAGATTGAAAATCTGCTGCTGCAGTACCGAGAGACAGACTGGGAATTTTTAAAAAGACTTGCTTCTCACAGCAATAGTGTGCTTGTTCCAGACCCAACACAGGAGGCGCCTGCATTTTCATTTGGACTAGCGGATGGCAGTTCCTATTCTGAAGAAACAGCCAAGGCAGATTTTTCCGTCAGGAAAAAAGTAGCCCGTTATCGGCAGCTGTCACAATGTGAGGATGTATCGTATCAGGAGGAAGATGCCGTAGAATATACGATTCGCACAGAATTTGCAGCGCTTGAAATCGGTGATCAGATCAATGTGAAAGGAAAGAGTCTGTATGTCAGGGAAGTAAGTCTTAGTCTGAAAGGTTCTGTGTTTCTATGCACCTGCACTGCTACGACAAAATCAGGTATTTCAGCAGCAAAAGTCTGGCACCCATATATCAGTGGACTGACTCTGGATGGAAAAGTATTAAAAGTAATCAACGATACTGTAAAAGTTCACCTCTCTATCGATCAGTCGCAGGAGGAAGGCAAAGCTTATCCATTCCCATATGCTACCGGGTATTCTGTCGAAGGCCATACTGGCTGGTACGTGATGCCGGAAGAAGGGGACACGGTTCAGATTTTGTTTCCGACAGAAGATGAAAATAAAGCGTATGCAGTGCAGTCAGTACGACAGGCAGATACCGAAAGGACTGCGGAACCAAAAGTAAAATATCTGCGTACGGCGGACGGAAAAGAGATCAAGCTGGATAAGGATGAGGTATTAATTACAGCACAGGATGGGCTTACATATGTCCGAATCAATGAACAGACCGGCGTCGATGTATTTACGATCAAAGATGTCAATGTATTAAGCGCCGGAAATATCACGCTCTTGAGCGGAGACAGTATCTCGATGGCGTGTTTAAAGGATTTCAATGTCTTTGTGGGAAATGATATGAAAGTAAATGTCATGGGTTCGGTTGATATTACAAATAAGAAAAATAATTTAAATATGGATCCGAAAAAAGGAATCAGCATGTCAGCCAAACAGGCAATCCAAATATCCGGCGACAGCACGGTTGACGTTACAAGCAAGAAAAAATTTACAGCAAGCTCCAGTGATGCAATGGATGTATCCGTATCTAAAAATCTGACTGCTTCATCCAGGAAAAAAATCGTAATGGAAGCATCGAAATCCATTGTGGAAAGCAGCAGGGGCAGTTCTATGAAGGTTGATGGTAATATTACGATGAAGGCGAGATTGATAAAGGAGAATTAGACTGGCCGGAAACGAGCAAGATTGATAAAGGAGAATTAGATTGGCCAGAAACGAACAAGTCAAAATCGATAAAGGAGAATAAAATGGCAAAATCCGATCTGTGTGCAGAAAAACAGGACCTGCCGATCGGCTGTTCCGATGTCATTCAAGGTGTCATAGATGTCGCAGGATGCATACCGGTAGTCGGTGATGCCGCGCAGGCTGCGGTATGCAAGACAGTGGCAGGCGCAGGAAATGTATTATTGAGGACAATGTCGGGACTGGTGCCGATGATGTGTCAGCTGCCTGAGATGTTGGAAAAATTAAAGGGCCTGATGGAAAAAGAAAACCCAAAGATGCCGAAACGTGCAGTAAAAAAAACAAAACATATGAAAGCCTTTTCCAGTACGATGAAAGGTAAAGTGAAGACAGGGGCTAAGAAAGCAAAGGGCGGTTCCAGCAGTAAGAAGAAAATAAAACGAGAAAAGACAACCCAAAAAGCAGCATGTGTGAATGGAAAATGCTTTACTGGCGATACGCTTGTACTTACAAAATTCGGGCTTTGTCCGATTAAGCAGATTCAAAAAGGTGACGATATTTATTCCAGAAATGAACATACCGGGGAGACTGGCTATCGGAAAGTGGAGGATGTATTTCAGACAGAAGCGCATACGATATATCGAATCTGGCTGAATGGAGAGCAGGAAGTAAAGACGACTGCATACCACCCGTTTTTTGTGAAAAACAGAGGCTGGGTAACAGCGATAAAGCTTAGGAAAGACGATCTGATTGAGACGATGGAAGGGGATGTGCCGATTACCGGCATTACCAAGGTCAGGCAGGAAGAGCCTGTGATCGTATATAATTTTCATGTGGAGGAATGGTCGTCTTATTTTGTTACTGAGTATAAGATTTACGTACATAATAGTGAAGGGGAACATGCAGAAAAGCCATATAGAGTCAGTGAAACGAGAAGAGAGCATATTTTAGTGGGAAATCCGCCGAAGGATCCGGGACATGGCCCAAACAGGGGGTATACTAGAGGTGCATTTCCAGACAGTATGACAGATGATGAGGCGATTGCAGCGATTGAGGATGTCGCGAATAATCCGAATTTAATGTGGAAAAGACAATCAAAGGATGGAAACGTAACAGCCTTTCGTGGCGGACCGAATCCAAATGAGCCTGCATTTACAATAAGCGGACGTTCGTCTCGGTATCAGATCGAGGGTGAAAGTCATGGACAGTATATCAGAGTGATTGTGGAACCAGGCGGAGAAGGGATTATAACTGGTTTTATACCTGATAAAAAGGGATGACAGGTGAGAATGGATGATCAGCATATGCCGAATTTATCAAATTTACCAGAAGAATAGAAGTGGAAGGGGAAAATGGATGATCAGGCATATGCCGAATTTATCAAATTTACCGGAAGAATAAGGAGCGAAGGTGAAAATGGATGATCAGCATATGCTGAATTTATCAAATTTACCAGAAGAATAAGGAGTGGAAGGGGAAAATGGACGATCAGGCATATGCCGAATTTATCAAATTTTTGGATGACATGACTGTCGATGAAATGTCTTTTGTAGAAGCAGATGACAAAAGGGCAGAAAACAAAACAAAAGAATCGATGGCGAATATGTTAAAAGAAGCCTTAGACGAAGCAAAAGAATTAAGCAGCTATGGAGAGAGTAAAATCGCGTTAGAAAATCTGTTGGAAAATCTTATAGAAATAGGGCTGTTTTTGTCGCCTGAGCAGATCATACTTGCAGATAGAGCTTTTGGAGATTCAAAAAACGCGAATGATCGGATTTCGTTAAAATATTATAGAGATCATCTGGTTCGATAGCCAGTCTTAGTATAAAGCAGCGCTTAAACTATAAACAGTTTAAGCGCTGTTTACGTCTCTTGACATCTATATATCGCAGTGCTGTACTTAATACATCGCAGTACGATGCATCGCAATACTGAGTGGGGTGGTATTATGGATAATCATATTAAAAAAGTATATGTGCCAATGACTGAAACAGGCTTTTACATACTGCTTTGCCTTAGGGAAGAAGCACACGGATACAGTATTGTGAAAAAAGCAGAACAATTAACGCGGGGTGAAATAAAGATCAGTCCGGGGACGCTGTATGGAAGTCTGTCTAAAATGGAAAAGGATGGTCTGATAAAATTTATTAGAGAAGAGGAAAACCGTAAAATCTATCACATTACAGATCTTGGAACACAAGTGCTTGAATTAGAAATGAAAAGGATTGAGCGTTTATATGGAAGCGTGAAGGAGGCAGGAGGATATGAGCAATACCAAAACTGAAATAAAATTTTTCTCAGTTCCAGCTTGGAGAAAAGAAGAAAACTATCTGAGAGAACAGCATAAGAAAGGATGGGAATTTACAGCAGTCAGCGGTATAGGTTTCTATTATTTTCGAAGATGTGAACCGAAAGATGTAATATATCGGCTTGATTACAATAAAGACAGTCTTAATAATAAAAAAGAATATATTCAAATGTTTAGCGACTGTGGCTGGGAATATCTGCGAAATTATGTAGGTTATAGTTATTTTCGCAAAGCAGTTTCTGAAATGAACGGAACGGAGAAAGATATTTTCTGCGATGATGATTCCCGGCTGGATATGATGAGACGGGTCTTCATCGGACGTATGCTGCCTTTTTTAGCCATTTTCTTTTTGATTATTATTCCGCAGATTTTTGTTCAGAGCAATATACCTGAAAACAATAGCTTGGTGTGGATTTTCTGGGGGTTATTCTGGCTCTATTTGGGATTGTTTGCAGCATTCGCAGTTTCGTACTGGAAATATTATAAATCAGTACATAAAAATTAATGGGAGGTTATAGAGCAGTGCACAGAAAATGGGGCTGTTAAGAAAATCAAAAAAGAGTGTAAGAATGGATGATGAAGTAAAGGAAATAAATGTTTAAAGTTCTGGAAAATCGATGTATTTATCGAGTATTTTAGTTTCATAAGCACTAATTGAAAGTAAAAATTGCCTGAGCCTGACAGCTTTGGCAATTTTTTTATGGTAAAACCTACATGCGCTATGAACGCACCGCTCAAAATAAAAGAGGAAAATTCTGCTAGACTGCAACCTATGACAAAGAAAAGCTGTCTGTATAAATAGAGAAGGCAGACCTGCAGAATGAATGTATTACATGCGCTATGAATACACTGCCAAAAATAAAAGTCATGTGCGCATTTCGGATCCATGGATCGAAATCGCTTCGCGATGGGACTTTTAAAGTAAGGAGCACTATGATTGTCTGGAAAGCAATTCCGCCTGGCCGGCCGCATAATCTGGCAGGATACCTCGCAAAGATTGTCCGACATATATCTATTAATTATTATCATAATAAACATGCTTTTAAACGCGGAGGTACCAGCATGGATGCGGCATTGGAGGAGCTGGTGGAGTGCACAGCTTCTGACAGCAGGATTGAGGAGAACTTAGAATTAAAACTGTTGGCAGATGTAATAGCAGATTTTTTGGAATTACAGGATCAGACAAAACGCTGGATTTTTATTCAGAGATATTTTTATCTGGCTGAAATCAGGGAGATTGCAAAAAAGGCAGACATGAAAGAGGGGACAGTTAAGTCTGTTTTATGCCGTATGCGTAAAAATTTGAGAAAATGGCTTGAAAAGGAGGAGATTTATCTGTGATAGAGGAAGAAATGCTATTACACGCAATCGGAGAGCTGCCGGAGGATCTGGTAACAGAAGAAAATATGGATGCGATAAGAGCGGGAGCCGATCAGATTGAAAGGGAGGAAAGAAAGAGAAGGACGGCAGGCTTTAGAAAGTGTGTGGGTGCAGCTGCATGTGCAGCTATTTTGGTTATATCTATTGGTGTGTACTATAATATGAGTGGAAGAGGGACAGACAGTGGAAGTACGTCTGGAAATGCAGACAATAGCAGTCAGGCAGATCTGATGCCGTCAGGAACAGAGAGCGGCAAGCTGTCTAAGGATTCAGATAATCGTGATAGTAATGCAAAAAGCCCTGTCTATGTATTTGCAGCAGGTTCTAAAGAGAATGCTGCTTGCACAGTTGACAATGATGCTGCTGATAATGAGGATTCTGCTCCGTCTGTTGAGAATAAAGCTTATGACAGCAGTCGTGAATCTGATTTGAATGAGATGTATACTATGAAGCGGCGTATTCCAAGCAGCCGGACAGTGGAGATAGAGCCGGGGGAACAGGGATATATTGTATTCAGTCTGGATGTAGATTTTCAGCTGGCTGTTGCAGCTGGCAAAAGCAAAACATATATCGTTGGAGAGAACAAAAAAAAGCACTATATGAAAGAAGAAAAGACATCATGCAGGGCAGGGAGCCGTGTGTATCTGGATATAAGCCAAAGTAAATCAGCGCTGGATGTGGATGTGCCGGAATGGGACGGGCAGGGGAAGCAGGTCATTGCGTATGCTGAAACAGAGCTGACAGGAGGTGGTACTTTTTATATCTGCAGATCGAGTGACGGAAGTGAAAAAAATAATCAAAAAGGAGTGAAATATTATGGGATATTTATACAGGAAGGTTAAACAACTTGGATTAATCATTGCGGTGGTTATGATTACGTCCGTTTCTGCTGCGGGATGTGGCGTAAAAAACGCATCAGGCACAGAATATCGTACACAAGGAGCCGAAAAGGATGTATCAGACATAGAATATGGTGCATCAGGAGCTGAAAAGGAGAATACATCAGGCAAAGAACCCAATTCATCAGGAGTTGAAAAGAAAGATACATCAGGCAAAGAACCCGATTCAACAGAAGCTGTAACAGCAGATGCATCAGGAGCAGGATTTGGTTCGGCAGGAGCTGGAAAAGCGGATAAGACTGGGATGGAAAAGGAAGATGCTAAAAATACAGCATATCATGGGGAAAAAGATGATGCAGACATGTTGTCAAAAGTACCTATATATGGGAAAGGACAGAAAGCAGAGATCATAAAATATCTTTCCACACTGCCTGATGAAATGTCAGTCAAGGAAGCAAAGAAAAGAGGGATTATAATAGAAAGCTATTACAAGAACCCGAAAAAGTTTAAAAAAGAGTGGATGGAATTTTATAAGTATGCAAGGGCAGGCGAAAAGCAGTACAGCCCCAAATACGGAGCACTCACATGTTATTCTAAGCCATATGACAAATGCGCTGTTACGATTCTAAAATATACTGTGGAAGGCGATGCCTGTTATACGTATCTATCATTTATAAAAGGCAGTTATTACATGCTGATTGATTCCAGCAGAGATAGTTTCCGGGACAGTTCATGGGATGGGATCGGTGATCTGATGACCTATAAATCTCTGAGAAAATATAAGAAAAGCTTTTATGACGAAGAAAGTAAGTTATTGTGGAAAAGCACACAGTATTATCTGTTGAAAGAACAGGATCTTACTCGTAAGAAGGTGAAAAAGTGATTGAAAGCGACGACTATGATTATCTTGACGATTATTATAATGTATTTCAATATGACGATTAACCAGAAAAAATCTATATCTGTTCCGCGACAGGAGAAGCTGCCTTAATAATAAGAAGAAACTGCGATAAAAGGAAGGTGGAATAACCTATAGATGCAAATAAATACTTGATAATTAGGGTTGTGAAAAATGTGAAAATGAGCTAAAATTGACCTATGTGGAAACAATGTGTTCAAAGACAGAAATCAAATCGTATTGAAAATGCATTTCAAGTTTTCTAAATTCATTAGCGTTCGCGGGCATATACGGGCAATAGCTTTGGCAAATCATATCGTTCGCGAGTATAGTATAAGGAGATTAAAATGAATGATTTAAAAGCATTAGGAAAATTATTTGTAAAAAATCCAATTATGATAATTACAACATTAGGAGCAGCGGCGATTGGTGCGGTATTCGGGGTTTTAGCATATTATAATGGCTGGCTGGGCTGAGTGATAGCAGGTAGGCAGGATCATGGCATTATATTTGAATACAAATGCGTCGTTCAAAGATTTCCGGATGCTTCGATATGATAAATATTTTATCGATAAATCCAATATGATTGAAAAAATCAGTGAACGGATCAAGACGAAGAACCGATTTCTGTGCGTTACAAAGCCCCGCAGATTTGGGAAGACGTCGGTGCTGAATATGCTTGGAGCGTATTACGGCAGGGCGCATCCTTCCAAAGAACTGTTTGATTCTTTGCAAATCAGCAGGAGTCCGGGTTACTTGGAGCATTTGAATCGTTACAATGTCATTTGTTTTTCGCTGAGTGAGCTGCCTGGGCAGGGAAATTCGTATCAGGATTATATCGGGCGATTTGATGCTGTTCTTAGGAAAGATCTTTCTGAATCCTATCCAGAGCTTGAAAATCAGGAGAAGGGAAGTCTTTCAGACCTTCTGACAGCTACGGGGGATGAGTTTATTTTTGTCATTGATGAATGGGATTATATATTCAGCCATGAGCTGTATCAGGATTATCAGAGGGAGTTTTTAGAGTTTTTAAGAGATCTGCTGAAAGACAGGCCTTACGTGGCGCTTGTATATATGACAGGAGTGCTTCCTATAAAAAAATATAGTACAGGTTCTGCCCTGAATATGTTTGACGAATATACGATGCTGAATGATTCTGTGTTTGACCTCTATTTTGGTTTTACCGAACACGAGGTGAAGACACTCTGCGACAGACAGTCAGGGCTGGAGCTGGATGAATTATCTGAATGGTATCATGGATATACGGCAGAGGACGGCAGCAGAATATACAATCCGCGTTCGGTGGTACTGGCGCTGCTGAATGGAAAATGTCTCAGCTACTGGACAAAAACCGGCAGAATGAATGAAGTGCTCTTTTTTCTGAAATATAATATCGGAGAGGTTCGGGATGATGTGATAAAAATGGTCAATCATATACCCGTTCGGATGCAAATATCGGAAGAATATACAGCTGGGCAGAACCCTCCGGCTGACAGGGCAGAAATCTATTCAGCTATGATTGGCTATGGACTATTGGCTTACCATGATGGGGTGCTTGTGATTCCGAATAAAGAGCTGATGCTGGAGTTTCAGAAGGCATTAAAGGATGATGATTTTGGAGCTGTGTCAGAGCTTGTCAAAAACTCGGAAGACGTGCTGAACGCGACTTTGAATCAGGATAGTGACGCTGTTGTTTCGTATCTTCATAGAGTCCACAACAGTGAGATACCGATTTTAAAATATCATGATGAAAATAGTCTTTCCTATGTTGTGACACTGGCATATCTTTCCGCAAGAAATCAATACAGAATAGAACGAGAAGAGAAAAGCGGGAAAGGATTTGTTGATTTCATTTTTTATCCGAGGAAGATGGGACTGCCTGGAATTATTATAGAATTAAAGGTTGACAGCACGCCGGAAGCCGCAATCAGACAGATCAGAGAGAGGAAATATGATGAAAAGCTGAAAAGAGAGGGAGTGCGGCGAATACTTTTAGCGGGGATCAGCTATCGTAAGACGGAGAAAATGCACCAATGCAGGATTGAGGAAGTATTTTTATAAAATAGAAGGCTCAAAGATTATACCAGTTGATTTTTTGCCGGTTCTTATTTATAATAGATCACGTGAATGATGTCGAAACAGGCAGCAAGTGTTACTAACAAGTGTTTGGGGGGGGGTGGAGTTGTATTCAATAGCATTATGTGATGATGAGGAAATGGAGCTTGACCAGATTGAAGATTTTCTGGCAGATTATCAGGATAGGAATCCGGCATTAAAGTATGCAGTAGAAAGGTTTGTCAGTGCGGAGGCATTGCTGATGCGGATCAGGGAGGAAGGATATACGCCGGATTTATTGCTGCTAGATATATTTATGTCTGGGAAGAGCGGCATGGAGGCGGCGGAGGAAATGCGCAGGCTGGGACTGGATATGCCGATTGTCTTTTTCACGACTTCTACAGAATATGCGTTGAGAGCTTATGAGGTAGATGCGGTGCAGTATCTTGTGAAGCCGTTGAATGCCGAACGATTTTTCCATGCTATGGATGTGGCGGTAGGGCAGATGAGTAAGAGAAGGGAAAGCTGGATTGTCATAAAAGTCGCGGGAGGAATCCGGCAGATTCTGCCCAATGACATCATATATTGTGAATCGCAAAAAAATTATCAGGAACTGTATCTGGCGAAAGAGGAGTATAAAGTCCGCATGACGGCTGGAAAGCTGTGGGAGCTGTTGGAAGGCTACAGCCAGTTTGGAAGATGCGGAAGATCTTATATATTGAATATGAATCATATTGTCTCGGTAGAGCGTGAAGAGATTGTAATGGATAATGGGAGTATGATTTATATACCACGGAATAAAGTGGCAGAGTTTAAGAAAGCATATTTTTCTTATTATTTCGATTTCCGGGATCGGGGGGTTGAAGAATGCCTATAAAATGATTTGGCGGTATAGTCTGTTAGTTCCGGCTTTTTCGAACGTTTTTGCTTTCAAAAATGAGGATCAGTGATTTGTTTGGAAAAATCAGCACTTGAAACTTTTGATGGATTGTGGTATATGAAATATAAGAAAGGGCATCTGCTGGTAACGGATGTTCCATAGGGAGCTGCCGAAAGACGGTTAGCCCGATTAATTAGTTACAAAATAGCCGTATCCTTTGGTCGGGAAGGCGGCTATTTTTGTGTCTTATTACTATCTTTACCGATAGAATATCCGATACCAAAGCATGTCAGGCCGAAGCTCAACACTGCCATAAGTCCTAAAATATCTATTGGCTAAAATTCGTTTTCTGGCCGGGGGAGTAATCTTTTCTTGTCCCCCAGATAATGTCATTCGTCCCTGTGTGTAGAATTTATATTTTAGAGATGATATAATAAACTCGGATTTATTCTGTTCAGGGAGGAGCGGTTATTATGTTGGGAGGTTCATTTTGGATAGCGTTTCTGCGTAATTTCATTAGTATTGTATTAATGCTTTCTTTTTCTTTGATGCTGGATCGTCCAAAGTTTGCCATGAAGAAAACAATCGTATGTTATGTGATCTTTGGCGTTGCTTTGAACATTGCTTATAGCTGTTGGTATCTCTTTGCATATGGCAGTTTTGTCAGGTTCGCAGCATTTTCGGCGCTGCCTGCCGTAGGGATTTTTTGCTGCCTGATGAGCAGCGAGGCACTGTATCTGTCACTGTATAAGATGGCGTTGGCTTTTTATCTGTTTTCTGTATGTGTTTTTTGCGGAGTGGATGTAGCGCGATGGTGGTTTGACGGAAATTTGTGGGTAGATTTGCTCGTGCGCATCATCTGCTGTGTAGTGATTCTTAGCTTTACATGGTTTAAGTTTCGCAAACAGTTTTTGAGCGGAGTGGATTTTCTGATTCAGGAGATGGATTTGTTCAGCGGTGTCGCTCTATTTGTGTCGGTGGTGCTGGGTGCAATCATGGCTTATTGGCCGAATCTGCAGGGATTTTCCATATTCAATATGGTAAGGGCTTTTCTAATCCTGTTTATGGCGGGAACACTCCAGTATGCGATTCTTCATCTGTATATTCATCTGGGACAGGAGCATTATTATCAGGCGGAGAAGGAGCTGCTTGAGGTAAATGAACAGCTTCTTCACCAACAGATGGATCTGATGCGTGAATCGGAAATGGAAGCAGCTCGGATACGCCATGATGTGCGTCATCACATGATGCTGATTAAGGAATATGTGGATAAGGAAGAGTTTGATGAGCTGTCCGTATATCTGCAGCATTACGGTGCGGATGTGGAAAGGCAGAAGGTAAAAGACATCTGTAGGAATCAGGCGGTAAACAGTATTCTGTCAGCCTATGCCAAGAAGGCGAGAAGCCGGGATATTCAGGTTGACATGGACGTGAAGCTGGCGGAGAATCTGCCCGTGCGGGATATAGACTGGATTGCGATTCTGGCAAATATGTTTGAAAATGCAATTCATGGATGCGTCAGTTCCGGGCTGCCGAAGCAGGTCATCGATATTTATATCGCTCAGAAAAGGAATAAGGTAATTATTCAGTGCCGGAATACGAGCAGCGGGAAAGTAGTGTTCCGCAAGGGACTGCCGCAGTCGGATAAAGGAGGCGGCATGGGGGTGTTCAGTATTATCAAGGCTGTATCCAATTATGAGGGAGCGACTGATTTTGGCGTGGAAAATGGGCAGTTTGTGACGAGGATTTTATTGAATCTTCCGGCTTAAAGTGTAAGTGATCTGTAATTATCATATCAAGTATCTTGGACTGCTAATGTCCAAGATACTACAGAGAATTCATTCCAAATTCAGTTAACATAGCAGACTGTGTTGACTGAATTTGGAATGAATTTTCCATATCATACCCTATGGGTACAAAGCGTGAATAACGTTTTGCGGAAAGCAATTTTCAAGCACGAGAAGTGTGAAGCAGATCATGCACATTTTGCAGAAAGAAAATTCCAAACACACATCTGCTGCAGCGCTTCTTTGCATTTATTGTCAAAAGCAGCTTTTTCGGCATATTTTAGTTCAATGATAATACCTATTTCTCTGTCTTCTATTTCTATGGGGATGTCGCTGCAGCCGTCGCCTGCCTCAGCATTAGATTTGATTCTTCGATTGCGGCGGTATCATTTTCTTCAAAAGCCCTGCAGAAGCTTTCCAGTTTCCGGCGGTCTCTGCGGGTTTCTGCTTCAAACCATTCCCGTATCTGTCTGATAAATATCCACTGGATCTCTCTATTTGGAATGACGAGTTGTGCCATTTCCTGACTGTCTTTCTCATTCCAGGTCAGATATCCTGCCGTGAAAAGGATACTCCATAAATTGTCTGCATCAGAATCCAGATCTCGGTACGTTAATTCCTGTCGTATTTCTTTTCTTATGGTTCCGCCATTAATTAGAAGCTCGATTTCATCTCTGACTGTTTCATCCGCTCTGTCGATAAAATTTCGGATGATATGATTACTGCTCGTGTTTATCCATTAATTCTGCGGTTCTGCGGCATTTCCATCCTGCAGGTCATCACAGTATCTGATCACATCCCAGGGACAGTACCCTTATTGCGCATTTTATGCACCACCAAGAATAAAGGTCTTGAGTGCATTTCAGATATCGTGCCCTGTGGTATCCCTAGATCTAAATCGCTTCGCGATGGGACTTTCATAGTAAACCTACATGCGCAATTTACGCACCACCAAGAATGAAAGTAACGGGCGCATACGGACAGCGTGCCCTGTGGGTATCTCTGAATGAAATCGCTTCGCGATGGGACTTGCGACCGTCAGGTGCCGCAATGTAGATGCAGAGTACTTAGAGCGTGTTTGAAAAATCATTCCCGCGATCTGCACTCCCCACTTTGCGGATAATTCATCCCAAATTTAATCAACATAGCCCGCTATGCCTCATAAATTTGGGATAAATTCTCCACAAAGTGTGAAGCACATCTCACAGAAAGCATTTTTCAAACACGCTCTAGGGCTTCTTAGCATTTTGGAAAAGTCACCAGAAGACGGAACCGCTCCTCTCACCCGGCATCCGCACAGCCAATATGCAACACTGTATCTGAACTGTTACCCATTCACAAGTTATTTTGTTATAGTACCTTAGTTTCCCTTGACAATTATTTTTGCGCGTTATATACTGTACTTGTTAGATAAATACAGATAAAAACAGATTGGCGGTGAAAATTTGGAAATTATAGTCAGCAACAAAGCAAGTCGCCCGCTGTATGAACAAATTTCCACACAGATAAAAGCGGCAATTATGAGCGGGGAATTAAAAGCCGGCGAAGCAATTCCCTCTGTGCGTGCTTTGGCAAAATCTCTTCATATCAGCATTTTAACGGTTCAAAAAGCATATTCCATACTTCAGGAAGACGGCTTCATAGAAACCACAGCCGGCAAGGGATGCTATGTATCGGCGCAGAATCAGGATTTCTATCTGGAAGAACAGCAGAAAAAGATCGAAGTAAAATTTACAGAGGCAATAGAAATAGCCCGTACAAGCGGTATTACAATCGATAAATTGATTGACTTATTGACACTTTTATATGAGGAGGATGATTCATGACAGACAATATATTAGAAATACGGAATTTGTCCAAAGTTTACGGTGACTTTATGCTTGATAAGATTAGCTTTTCGCTTCCGCGGGGAGTGATTATGGGGCTGATCGGCGAGAACGGAGCCGGTAAATCAACGACAATTAACTGCATTTTAAACGAAATTCAAAAAAGCGGCGGAGAAATTCTGGTGTTTGGAAAAGACCATATTTTAAATGAAAAAGAAGTGAAAGGTCGAATAGGTGTTGTTTTTGATGAGAACCATTTTCCCGATATTTTTACCCCTATGGAAATCGGCAGATGTATGTCCGGCATTTATCCTATCTGGGAATGGGATGCTTACCGTCGGTTTCTTGAAAAGTTTGATCTGCCAAATGATAAAAAAATTAAAGATTATTCAAAAGGCATGAAAGTAAAGCTTGCCTTTGCAGTTGCGCTTTCACACAAAGCTGAACTGTTGATTTTAGACGAAGCCACGAGTGGGCTCGACCCGGTTATCAGGGATGATGTTCTGGATCTGCTGATAGACTTCGTGCAGGATGAAAATCATTCTGTCCTTGTGTCGTCGCATATCACAAGCGATTTGGAAAAGGCAGCGGATTATATTACTTTTCTCCACAAAGGAAAAGTAGTATTCAGCTATGAAAAAGATGATTTAGTAGATCACTATGGGGTGGTCAGCTGTGGGAATGCTGTCTTTGATACACTCGACCAGACAGATGTGATCGCTTACTGCAGGGAAGATTACCAATACAAAGTCTTGGTAAAAGATCGGATGAAGGCGGCAAAGAATTATCCGAAGGCGATTGTCAGTCCGGCAACGATTGAAGAAATTATGCTGTTTTATGTAAAGGGGGAAATGCAGTGAAAGGCTTGTTTGAGGCGGACCGAAGTGGAACATAGGATTTTAAATGGATTTCTGCAGATTATAGGTAAGCTTGTATGAGTTGTTATGGCGGATGTAACATTTCGCGGACATTTTTCTGTTATATTTTAGATCAAAGGAGAACATGATGAGAGGCTTGGTTTTGAAAGATTTACTGCTTATGATTAAAATGAATAAAAAAATGATTGCTGTTATGAATCTGCTTGTCATAGCAATCGCTTTTTTAGGTGAAAATGATATCTACGCTGTCATGTCTTCTGTCTTCTGCTCACTATCGATTGGTATGCATTTAATGATGACAATGACTTACGATGGAAGGAATACATGGAAGCAATACGAACTGACGCTGCCGGTTACGAAATATCAGGTGATTGCCAGTAAATATCTGACGTGTCTTGTTCTTGCACCAATCAGTGCGGCAGGCACAGTTATCATCTATGCCGCCCGTTATGCGGTATATCATAGTTTTTCATGGGAGCAGTTAGGGGGCTGCGTTGTGACAGCAGTTTTGCTTCCGGTATTATGGTGTTCGGTATGTCTGGCATTTGCACAGTGGCTGGGATATACGAGCGTTCAATATGTAAGGGCAGTCTCTACACTGCTGATGATTATTTTGATAAATAAAATGCCGGAGAATGCAGCTTTTGTGGTGAAGTATTTTGTTCAAAATCCTGTTTTGCTGATGATAACGGTTCTGGCGGTAACCTTGGCCGCATATTTTGCGAGTGTAACCGGTTATGCAAGGAAAGAATAAGTTTCAGCTTTTGAAATAGGAAAAATGGCTCTGATGGAGTTTCATATGAATGGAGGAGAATGGATCATGAAGCATATTTTGCTGGTCGAGGACGACGCTCTTTTGAATAAAACGCTGACATACAACCTGAATTCTGAAGGATATCATACAACATCAGCGCTGAATGCTTAAGCCTTACATAACCAGGTTCTGTGTTTGGCGGGACGGATTTGTATTATATTTTGGCAGGCCGAGATTGACTTTTTTCGCTGACAAAGGTATAATAAATCATGCAAAACACATACATATGTATGAACTTTACATAAATCAAAAAAGGAGGCGAAAGAAATGGCTGAACAGGTGCTGGTACAGTTTCGTGTGGATAAGGACTTGAAACAGGATGTGGCGGATATTTGTGATGCACTTGGAACAGATCTGCCGACTGTTTTTCGGATGTGCATGAAGCAGATCAAGATTGTAAGAGGTATTCCTTTTTCAACGAGGCTTCCGGAAAATGTAGTGACAAGATCGGAAGCGCTTGATGCGTTCGAGGAGATGCGGGGACAAGCAGCAGATGTTCCTGAGATGAGCATGGAAGAGATTAATGAGGAAATCCGTAGTTCTAGAGCGGAACGGAAATTTTGAGAAGGCGGCGAAGATATGAGATGTTGTGCGGTAGTTGACACTAATGTGATTGTTTCTGCGTTGCTGTCAAAAAAGGATGATGCCGCAACAGTTAAGGTGCTTCGTGCAATGCTGGGAGGGCGTTTTACTCCCTTGTACCATGCGGATATTCTGGATGAATATGAAGAAGTCTTGCATCGCCCTAAGTTCCATCTGTCAAAAGATGTAATCCGAACGGTGATTTCAGCAATAAAACGGTATGGGGTTGAGGTGTTTCCGCAGCCAACAGGAGAAATATTGATTGATATGGTGGATGACCTTGTGTTTTATGAGGTCGCTATGGAAAAGCGGGATGACGGCGCATATTTAGTAACTGGCAATCAGAAGCACTATCCGGTTAGGGACTTCGTTGTCACTCCGTCAGAAATGATGGAAATTCTTAATAAGTAACGAATAAAAATTTCTTTTGAGAATGTAAGAAGAAGAAATTTGAAAAAATCCTGACGCATTTTCAAACATGCGCTAGATCGTAAAAAGCGGGCAGATGAGGGGAAAGCAGCGGATGGAAAGGAGTGGCAGATTCGATATTAATAAAACAGCTCCGGTTCTGTTTCTTTAAGAATGTCTACAAGCACTTTGTAATCCAAATACTGGATTCCTTCCCGTCCCTCCTGAATCTTTTTGGCAAGCCTGCTTCCGTAATATATTTCCAGGGATCTTTCATAAGAAATATTTTCCACTTCTGCTAAATATGACATAATTCTTTCTTCAAGATTCTCCTTGTAAAAGTTTTCCAATTTATTTCCATCCATTGTCATACCTCATAAAATAATTCTGTTTTCAATAACTGATCGATAGCTTTTTGTGTAATAAATGCAATCTGGTCATATGTTTTATATACTTTAATCTCATTGATAGCTCGTTCTTTATCCCAGATTCCAGAGTGATACATATCAACTACCCGGAACACCTTGTCATTTGCCACTTTCCCAAATATTACATCGTATCTTTGATAAATCTGTTTACCAGCTCTGCAATCACAGACAAAATCAATCCAATCAGATAAATTTTCATCAAACTTCTTGATGATTAAATTCTGCAGATCTTCCTGCATTTCATATACACTGACAATGCCGATTTTTTTATCATAAATATCCGCTTTACGCCCATATGAATGTCCCCCGTACTCTCAAATATTCTTGTATATCTTCGATTATATATGCTGTGCTTTGTGTGTGTAAAATATCGTAATTTGGGACCAAAAAGCCGCCAATACATCCCTTGCTTTGGAGTATTTTATATACTTTCGAAGGCCTTTTATTCCACGCATCGGCACATGCGTGAATCATGTAAATTACAAACGAAAAAGAATCTTTATTCATCTTATCATGCTCCACATTTTAATCAGAATATTCCTAATCAAGGAATCCTTTTTTTGAATGGATTGTTTACTTGTTCAATGTCATTATTTTACTACAAATGCACGTGCAATTCCAATAGACTTTTCTTAACTTAACGGCTTTTCAGACGATTCTGTGAAAAGTATGTAACTGTTCAGATAGAGTGTTACAGTGAAGCCGAAGGCTGAACTGTAACCTGTATTGTGAAGAGATAGAAAATAAAATTGATGAATTCTTTCATTGATGGTATACTACTGATAAATTGCAGCATATCATGCGGGACAGGCTGATCAAAGCTTTTTGGATATATTTTTGTTTATAGAACAGTCAGTAAAATGGCGGGTGCAGACAGCTGGCTTGGGAAAATGTGATTTTATGTGAATGATGCATAACCATGTATTGAAGGAGGCTGGATATTAATGGCGGTTAGGCAATAGATATTTTAGATGTTATGGTATTTAGGCATAAATGTCCTGATCGGAGAGAATGGTGTAGGCAAAACAACAATCTAAAAAATGATCTACGCGTGCGTAATGCTTATAGACAAAGTGGATGTTCTTTCCATCGAGGAGTGGATTCAACATGATGAGTATGGAAAGTATCCCTTTGTTAAGGTTAAACAGGGAGAATAAAAAGAAAATAACAATATCAGAGACAAAAGAGATACATAAAGGACAGATGGAACTGCATATTCGATTCTTATAATTGAGAAAGATCTTAATCATTTTACAGCTGCTGAAAAGCATCTCGCAGCAAATTAGTGGATTTATTTTGGGGAAAGATTAAAATAAAAAAGGAGATGTCTGCCTGCTCTGTCAAATTGTGAAAAGCATTTCTGACCCTCAAGATGTGAAAGGAGAAAAAATGAGCAAATATCATACGCTGTGGGAATCGATACAAACATGTGGAAGAGATTCGTTTAAACTGACTTTTGATGAGATTCAGGCACTTGGAGGAGTGCCGATCGATCATTCATTTTTAAAATATAAAAAAGAACTGGCAGAATATGGATATCAGGTTGGAAAAATATCTATGAAGGAACAGACAGTTATGTTTCAGAGGATCGATACTGGCAGTTTGTCAGCAGAAGGAAAGGGTGGCGTAAAAAACGAAAGAGATGAGTAATTTATATGAGAAAGGGAAAACACTCTTATTTTTGGCAGGGATAGAAGCCATGCTGATTGTCTGTATCGCATTGGCCAACCTAAATCCGCATCCTATCCAATATTTTATTTTCTATAATCTCATGTATGGGCTTATTTTCAGCTTTGGGGTTCCGCTGTATGTGCTGCGGAAAGAAAAAGAATCATTAGCTTCAGTGGGTATAAAAAAGCCAGGTATGCGGCAGTTCATCGTTTTATTTTTGTTTGCTGTATTTTCTGTCGGAGGACAGCTGATCCCTGTGATTGCTGCGGGCAGGCAGATTCCTTGGCGGCGGCTGCCTATGGGAATTCTGCCGCTGATAATGACTACTTTTTTTGAAGAGTTTCTATTTCGAGGATTTGTTCAAAGCAGGGTAGAAAAGCTGTTTGGCTGTTTCCCTGCGATTTTTGTTTCTGGGATGATGTTTTCGCTGTATCATATAGGTTATCCCGGATTTCGTACATGGGAGGATCTTCTTTTATTGTTTGCGGTAGGGATTGGGTTTGCGCAAAGTGGGGAGTGCAGATCGCGGGAATGATTTTTCAAACACGCTCTAGTGCGCTATCCGGACAGAAATTAGAATTTAGAATTTAGCGCAGTCTGATTCGCGTCAGTGCATGGCAAAATTTCTAGCCTGTCAGTATTTTATGGAGGATATGGGATGCAGGAAAGCAGATTATTTAAGATTCTATACTGTCTGCTGGATCAGGGACAGGCTACGGCGGTGGAACTGGCAGAGAAATTTGAAGTTTCAGTCAGGACGATTTATAGAGATGTGGATGCTTTAAGCGGAGCCGGTATTCCGATTTATACAGAGGCCGGCAGAAATGGCGGCATTCATTTAATGAATCATTTTGTACTGGATAAGGCGGTATTGTCAGAAGAGGAAAAGCAGGATATTCTTACGGCGCTGCAGAGCATCAATATGGTACAAAAGATCAGCGGCGGCCAGACATTGCAGAAGCTGTCCGCGATGTTTCAATCGAGAGCAAAAGACTGGTTGGAGGTGGATTTTTCCAGATGGGGGAATAGCGGGAATGATAATGAAAAGTTCGAATTGCTGAAAACGGCGGTTATTCATTGCAGAAGCATTAGGATTCGTTATGCGGGTTCTTGCGAGGAGGTAAGTGAGCGGATTGTACATCCTTGTAAACTGGTTTACAAAGCGAGGAATTGGTATTTAAAAGCGTTTTGTACGAAGAAGCAGGGATGGCGGATTTTTAAGCTGAACCGTATTTTAGAGCTGGAGATTTTGGATGAGGAATTTCCAGAACGCAGCTTTCCCGCAGAATTGATGGAGACTTCAACGGGACAGGATATGCAGATTACGCTTCGTTTTCCTGGAGAGATGGCATATCGTGTTTATGACGAATTTGAGAGAACACAGGTGTGCAGGCAGGCGGACGGCAGTCTGATCGTGACATCGTGTGTGCCGAATGACGCGTGGCTGATGGGATTTCTGCTGTCGTTTGGCACGCAGGTGGATATAATATCGCCTGTTTCTTTGAAAGAGATGATCGCAGAGCAGGCAAGACTGATTTATGAAAAAAATAAACCCTGACATAGGGTGTCAGGTTATGTGTGGTATCTTATACTCATAAGCGATGGAAATTTCCATAAAGTTAAAATAAATAGAGTAAAAAAAATATGGAAATTTAGTTCGCAAGTATAAATAATAGCAGCCAACGATCTATTAGCTGGAAACACATGTAAAAATGGAGGTAAAGAAAATGAATGAAATGAATCAGAAATTTTGTCAGAGCTGTGGGATGCCAATGGGAGATACCGATGAACTGTATGGAACAAATGCAGATGAAAGCAAAAATGCGGATTACTGCAGATACTGCTTTGAAAACGGAGAGTTTACTTTTCAAGGGTCGATGGAAGAAATGATTGAGGTATGTGTGCCTAATATGACGGCTGCGAATCCGAATTTGACACAGGAAGACGCAAGGAAAGGAATGCTTGAATGGTTTCCGACATTGAAGCGCTGGAAGAAATAATGTGCGAGGTTTTGGACCATGTGGAAGGTTTAGAACCTTTGATTTAAAAACTCTTTGTTCCGCTTCGGCTCATCTTTAACAGGCGCCGCTGCTTATCCCATTTTCAATGGAATTCAAAGTGCCAGCGGCGCTTGTAAAGAACCGACCGAAACGAAGTACAGACTTCTGGGAATTTATTCCAACAGCCGAGCCATAGCAGTCTTTTGATAAAAAGAAATGCCATAGCAGATGATTTTTGTATAACCGCTTAACCCTCTGGCATATTGCTTTTCTGTAATCTGCTGTTTTGCATGAAGGCATTCTAGTTCCATAGCAGTTTCCGTATCCGCTTTTTTTGCTTCTATGATCATGGCACGCCTGTTTCTGCGGTCTTTTATGACAATATCCGTCCTTCCCAGTCCGTTTTCCTGATCGGATTTTACAGCATAAGGCTGTCCGGCAAATATTCCTGTCAAAAACGCATGATAATAGTTTTCGTGGTAATTGTTATAACTGATAGTATCCCAGAGAAGGTCGGAAATGATACGGGAGGCTTCCTGTTCCTGCCCGTTCCACAGCGCATCCATTAATTCCTTCTGAATATTCCGGTCCATTGTATCCACAAAATAATTTACAACTGTCTCCTGGAAGATTTCAGCGATTTCCGCATTTGGAATCTTCAGATGCAGGGTTTTTCCTTGTTCCTGTTTCTTTGCTTTTGTCAGATAACCTGTCATAAACAGTACACTCCACAGATTGTCTTCTTTGTCAGACAGACTTCTGTATGCGAGTTCGTCTGATATAGTCTGCACGATCATGCCGCCGTTCATAAGAGTCTCAAATTTTTCAGATATCTGAAATGCAGGATTTTTTGTAAATGCACGCAGGATTTCATTTTCGCTCGTATATTTCCAGTAATTATCAGGTTTTTTATCTGGATTTTCCATCAGATCCCATACATAATTGATTACATCCCACGGACAGAAGATTTCAGAATTCCCAAATACATATCCGTCATACCAGGATTTTATCAGATCCATTTTATCAGCATATCCGGCTGCGTTAAGAAGCGCTTCTACCTCATGCTGTGTGAAACCAAAGCTGCTGCCAAAGCGGCTGTCCAGAATCGAATAAGTCTTGAAATTATTGACGCCTGTAAAAATGCTTTCCTTTGCAATCCGCAGGCAGCCGGTGATAACGGCAAATTTCAGATATTCATTTGTCTTAAATGTGCTGCTCATGAGTCCGCGCATCACGTCGAGAATCCGATCATAGTATTCTGACGAATCCGTTTGAGCATCATGCGCCTTTGCCAGAGGCACATCATACTCATCCAACAGAAGGACTGCCGGCCTGTTATAATGCGCATACATCATGCGGGTAAGAAGCAGGAGGGAATCTTTTACCTGACTGATACTGCCAGTTTCTTTGCAGAGCTTTAGAAAAATCTGTCTGTCTAATGCATTTACTTTTTCACTGTCTGCCAGATAAAAATGCTTCTTACACAGGTTAGCAATTCTTGCTTTTAACATGGCATATGCATTTTCAAAATCAAGCCCAAATACATCTTTCAGCGAGAGAAACAGTACCGGATACTGGTTCATCCATTCACGGCAGAAATCTGTATGTTCTGCTACAGCAAGCCCCTCAAATACATCCCGGCTGTCTTTGGTGATGTCAAAGAAGCTTAGCATCATGCTCATGGCAAGCGTCTTGCCAAAACGCCGGGGTCTTGTAAACAATGTTATCCTGGAGCCTCCGGCTGTCGCTATGTCATAAATCAGCTCTGTTTTGTCCACATAATGGCACCCGGACCTGCGCAGGTTGTCAAAAAATTCCTCTCCTATAGCAAGATTAAATGCAGCCATGCAGAATATGCCCTCCTCTCGCTTTTTATGTTTAATCAGCTGTTTTTTATGATTATACTTTCATATGCATGAAAAATCAAACTATTTTTATGCAAACTATAATATGCATGTAAATTTAGTTATTTTTCACACCCAATGTCATTCACTTAAGATTTTGTAATCATTCAGAAAACATCATTCCCGCGATCTGCACTCCCCGCTTTGCGGATCATGACTAATTAGAGGTAATCAAAAGAGGAAGGAAAAGCACAGTCCAGAAGGAATGGCAGCTAAGGTTAAAAATATTTGAGGTATATTATTAAAAAATAGTAAAATGAAAGACAACCATGTTATAATATGTGGAAAGAGATTGCGGAGGTAACAGTATGGATAAAATGTTATATAAATATACAACATTGGAATCATTAGCATTGATTTTAAAAAGTAAAAGTATAAGGCTTAACCCTTTAACAGAATGGATGATCTTCAAGAGGCAGAGTCAAGTGATGATATAAAATATGGAAAATATGTGTTTATTTCGTCTTGGATGAATCAACCATTAGAGAGTGGTGCAATGTGGAAATTATATTCCAATATGAATAGCGGGGTGCGAATTGGACTTGCCGGAGGAAAGCCGCCGAGGGAGTAACCGATGAACTGAAAGCCCAAAACTAGCTTGAATGGGTAGGACAGATGAACAATATCCGCAACCGGGCGGAGGAAATCAAAAAAGTGAGATGATTTATTCATAGATATATGATAGAATTATTTCAGGCGATAGATTAGGATTTGAGTGACTGAAGCGATAGGAGGACACGATTTATGATTACCGAAGAGATATTGCATATTGCGATGGAACAGTCTGCCGAGGACATTAACTGTA